>NZ_RCVZ01000010.1:0-82278 GCF_003668575.1 Falsibacillus albus
TCCTACTGCCAAGTCTGTAGTGGACTTTCACCACCGAGTTATCACCCATGCCGGGCACACATTAGAAAAGGGATCAGGAGAATAACCTCCTGATCCCTTATGTTCCTTGCTTATTTCATGACTCCGACACTGAAATGGGGACATGCCTAACTTAAGTATTTTTCCTTATAAGGATAGTCATCCTCTGCCTTTGCCTTGGCGAATTCTTCTTGATAAAATGATTCATTCACCTTCCACATCGAAAGTCCCAAAAAGAACCCTCCCAATAAAAAGATCAATACATCCACGGCCAATTCTTTAAGCCAACCTGCAGTAAAATATTGAGGAATATCTATTCCATGCTGGAAAATATGATTCAAAATGAAAACCAATAGTCCTGTGGGCAGTCCCCACCCAATTAGACCACTATAGAAGATGTAATTCCATTTCCCGTTCTTTCTAAGTTTTTCCCATTTTTTCATGCTCTTTACTTCACTTTTGCTCAACTATATGACCCCGCTTGTATATGAAAATAAAAAGTTCAATGTGATATTCCGCCTAATACACTACCACATTATAACATTTTTATTTATGTCACTGTTAACATTTACAATTGCTGAGGTGTCTGAACTTTATCGAGCCTAAATATGTTTCTTCTATGTAACCAACTTCGATACAATCCAAAAACCCCAATTTAACAAACATACTGTTAAATTGGGGTTGATTTCATTGAGACAATTTCCTGCATGCTTCCGCACATGTAAAACAAGCATCGGCGCATTTTTGGCAATGTTCATGCTGATGATTTTTACATTCGTTTCCACATGCTTCGCAAATCATTGCACAAATGGATGCCAATTCTTCTGCGAATGGAGTCCCCCGAACTAATGATTGCTCCAGAAAGCCACACATATCGGCACATTCACGATCCAACCTGATGCAATTGGCCATCATCGCGATATCATCTTCTTTCAAACAGGAATCATAACAATGATTGCAAGCCATCATACAATCATGTAATGTTTCGATAAGCGATTGATATACTTTATGCGACATAAAAAATTCCTCCCCTGAGATAAATTTCTTTATTATTGTATCCCAAGAAAGTTACAGCTAAACTTTTGACAGAAAAACTATGTCATATCAGGATGATAAATTGAAATTCAATACCCACTGCTCACCTTTTCTCCCCATGACCCTCTTCCCTGTATCGGTAAATCCAGCTTTTTTATAGAGATTTTGGGCAGGTTTATTGCCATGGTTCACTGCTAATATAATTTCATTTTTATCAGGGAAATGCTTTTTTACAAAATCCGGGAGGAGCATTAAAGACTTTTTCGCTATCCCTCTTCCTTGATAGGATTGCTCCACCGAGTAGGCACGAAGAAGGATGGCTCTTTCATTCTCATGATAGGCTTTCACCCCATTCCATCCATGAAGGACAAAAAACCCCACTGGAACTTGTCCAGCCAGTATCAAAATAGGATGGCGGCTTTCGTCTCTTTCACATTTGGCAATTGCATCGAACGGCATTCCCGTAAAGTTTTTCTGCTCATTTGAAAGATGATAATTTTTCAATAGTTCATGAAAGGAAGGATGATAAAATTCCAATGTGATGATATCTGTTTTAACTATTTGACCTGTCATGAAAATTCCTCCTTTTTTCCAAAGCCAATTTTTTCATAAAATCTTTATTCTCTCTTTTCACTTCAAAGTCCTTTATTCACGAAGGTCTATCAAAAAAAGCTGCCCCGGGTTGGAGCAGCTTTTGGCTGTAAGCTATATAAAACCTTTTAACCTTTTCCGCCCATGAATGCAGGAAATTTAGTCATTCCACCGTCGACGAAGAGGGTGATCCCAGTTACATAGCTGGCTTGGTCAGAGGCAAGCCATGCAGCAACATTCGCCACTTCTTCCGGTTTTCCGATATACCCCATCGGAATCATACTCTCTACTTCTTTGCGCAATTCCGGATCGGCAAACTTTTCTGCATTTATTGGCGTATTCATGGCCCCTGGCCCGATATTGTTGACTCGGATGCCCTTCGGAGCGTATTCGAGTGCCAGTGTTTCTGTCATCAGTTTGATTCCGCCTTTACTGGCAGCGTAGTGGACAAATTTAGGCCATGGAATGACTTCGTGAACACTCGACATGTTGATGATGTTCCCTTTCACTTCATTTTCTACAAAATATTTCAGTGCCTCACGGCTCCCAAGGAATGCTCCTGTCAAGTTCGTATCCAAGACCTTATTCCAATCCTTTAAAGGCATCTCATGGGAATCGACCGGATTTTCGATGCCGGCGTTATTGATTAAAATATCCAGCTTTCCGAATTCCTTGATTGCCGTTTGAATTAAATTTATTACATCATCTTCCTTCGTCACATCTGCTTGACAGACGATTGCCTCTCCCCCTGCATTTTCAACGCTTGCTTTCACTTCATCCGCTTTTTCCGGCTGATTATAGTAATTGATGACGACTTTCGCACCTTCTTTTCCAAACCGTTCTGCCATTGAAGCACCTAGTCCCGTAGCGGCTCCTGTAATCACAACTACTTTTCCTTTTAATTCTTCATACATGAAATTTTCCTCCTTATCTGCTTTTCGCAATTCCCAGTAATACTGCACCAAGAACTATAAATATACTTCCGATAATAATGCCGATTAATTGTTTCTTCGTTTTCTTTTCTCCCAAGATGATGATGCCGCCAAATGTCGCAATGATGATTCCCATCTGCGAAAGCGTAAAGCTCGTCGCTACGCCTACTTTAGGCTGGGAAATGAATAGAAACAGATTTCCTGTCGCCCAGATCAAACCAGGAATGATATTTTTGATCGCATATTTATTAAAAGGCTTATGTCTGTAGGTTAAAATAACCCCTCCGACGACCATACCGACAGCCTGAGGCAGCAATGCCGACCAGCTGTTGATGTCGAAATAGCGGATGACAACGACATATACCAAATAACCTGCCGTTGAAATAAGCAAAATAACGATCCCTTTTTTCAGTTCTCCTGGGTCAGCTTTATTTTCATCATCATCCAAACTCGTTAAAATAGTACCGATAATAATGGAAATAATCGCAGCTGAACCCAAAATGATTGTCATCTTTGTAGACCATTCATGGAACACAATCACCCCGAATAGTGCTGTGGCCACCAACTGCATCCCTGTTGATATCGGCATCGTCTTGGAGACGCCCATCAACGCGATGCTCCTCAGCTGATTGCTTTGACCGACAGCCCAGAATGCACCGGATATAGCTCCTATTAAAAAGATGAATGGGGACATGGCAGGGTGTACAAACAAGAATATGACAATGGAGAATATTAATGCTCCAAAGGTCGTCCCAAGCGTCTGACTGTAAGGGCCACCTCCAAGCTTAACGTTGAAAAGTACGATGCTCCCCCAACACAGTGATGGGATCAGAGCTAACAAAATATCCATAAAACCCTCTCCTTCAAATGACAATAATTACTGAAGTTATGTACATAACATCATACCCTTTGCAAATATATTCCCCCATCTTTTGCTCTACATACGAGATTCCCTAAAGTTTTACTCTTTACACCTCTTGAAGGCGCTTTCGGCAAATATTTTTCGTTTTTCCGTTATAGATCCAATATTGGTAAAATTCAAAATCTTTTTGTTTACATAATATTATTATGGTTGTTTCGGAAATTGGATCATTCAATTGATTCCAATTGGACAAAAAAACAGGACACTCCAGTCTAGTATCCTGTTTTATACCTCTTATTTTAACGCAATCCATATCTCTGAATAATAGTCCTTGCTGTGAGGATCTCCGGTAAAATATACCTCAAGCTCAGGAGTTCCTGCCGGTTCATAGCCGCTTGATGGAAACCACTCTGAATAAATTTGCTTCCAAGTTTCCTGCATGGCATTTGGCATTGCCCCATGCACTTCGAATATGGCCCATTTAGATGTTGGGATTTTCAGCTTGTCATATCCATCAGCCTGAATTCCTTGACTGGCAGACGCTATCCAATACTCCATTTTGTTATTGTTTTCAATTGGACGACAGACACCTAATAACCCTTTTAACGGCCCATTATTTAGTTTGATCAGTTCTTCACTTGTTCCGTTTCGATTGGCATCCTCCCACATTTTTGGAATTCCGTTCAAGTTTTCGTCATTTAACATTGAGAATTCACGTTTAAGTCCTACAACCGGAAAACTTTCTTTTTCCACGATTGAGTATTGCATTGGTTCCACTCCTTTCAGATTCACCTGGATGGACAGGCGATTATAAGATTTCAATTTCCCCTTATACTTCCTGGCTTCGCTGGGGGCAACACCATGTTGCCTCCGGAATGCCTTTGAAAATGCTTCTGGAGTGTCGTAGCCGTATTTGAGTGCCACATCGATAACTCTGCAATTTGGCGAGGAAATGAGTTCTTTTGCTGCCAGCGTCAATCGCCTCCTCCTTAAATACTCTGCAATGGAAGTATCGGTCAAAATCGAAAATATCCGATGAAAATGATACACCGATGAATTCCCCGCCTTTGCTATTTCTTCAACCGAGATGTCCTCCATCAAGTTTTCTTCCATAAAATCAATTGCACTCTGCAGCGATTCAACCCAGCCCATATCCCGTTCACTCCTTATGTACATCCTAAAAGCTTTCATTTCATTTATCCTGATTTTTTGTGCTTTATTTTGACCGGTCCAAGCGGACTCCCTCCCTTTTATCATAAAAAAAGGATTCATTCTTGTCTCTATGTTTTTGTAAAATCCAGCCAATCTTTTTAATTTTAGAATGGAATAGAATAATCTCCCTAAAATTCCTCAAACTAATGATACTGCATACAAATGGAGGTGAGTCATTTTGATGAGAAGGAAAACAAAGAAAATAAGACAGAAAACAAGCGAATCCAACGAAGTAAAGAAAGTCCCTAATTTTAAAATGACTATAGATGAGAACTTCGAGTATGTCAGTAATGCGATCGCCAATACAAGTGAACTGGCAAAAAGAGAAATTTTTTTCAACAACAAAAAATGTTATTTGATTTTTTTGAGCACGATTACAAGCAGTGAAACCATCGAAAATCAAATCATAAAGCCCCTCCTCGAAAAAAAAGAGGGGGACGTTACTCAAACTGTATATGTAAACGAAGTGAAAGAATTGGATCAATTGGAGGACCTGCCGATATCACTCATAATCGGTGCTGCAATCTTATTGATCGATGGAGAAATGACGGCATTCAGCTTCGGTGTAAGCCAATCAGAAAAAAGAAGCGTCACCGAACCTGTAAATGAACAGGTCATCCGCGGTTCTCATGAAGGATTCGTCGAGGATTTGCGCTCCAATATAAATATGTTGCGGAAACGATTGAATATTATCAATTTGAAAGTTACTTATTATGTATTAGGCTCACAATCACAGCTGAAGCTTGCCATAGTCTATATAGATAAATTGGCTAATCAAGAGCTGATCCAAGAAATAGATCGTCGCCTTTCCTATATCCAAGTCGATTATGTCGATTCACCTGGGCAGTTGGAGGAATTTATTGAAGACTCGCCGTTTTCACCATTTCCACAACTGATGAATACCGAAAGACCTGACAGGGTGACTGCACAGTTAATGGAAGGCAGGATTGCACTTCTTTGTAATGGGAGCCCTTCTGCTTTGATCCTTCCGGTAACGTTTTTTGCTTTTTATCAATCTCCGGATGATTATAACAGCCGTTGGTACCTTGGATCTTTTTATCGCTTTGTACGCCTTATGAGCTTTTTTGTAGCCATCGGTTTGCCTGCGACTTATATCGCTGTTGTATCGTTCCATTATGAAGTTATCCCTATGGACTTAGTTTTTACCATTAAAGGGTCTTTGGAATATGTCCCGATCCCTCCATTGGTTGAAGCTATGTTCATGCAGGTCATCTTGGAGCTGATTCGTGAATCTGCCATTCGTCTTCCTGCTCCGATTGCCCAAACGATTGGCGTCGTAGGCGGTTTGGTCATCGGAACCGCCGTCGTACAGGCTAACCTTGTTTCCAATACGATGATCGTGGTCGTGGCTTTAACCGCTATAGCATCCTTTGTGGTTCCGAATAGTGAGATGGGAACCTCGGTCAGGATTCTGGGATTCCCGCTGATGCTGAGTGCCGCCTTCCTTGGATTCATCGGAATGACATTCACGTTTTTAATCATATTGATTCATTTATGCAAATTGGAATCGTTCGGATCTCCTTATTTCGCTCCATTTGCTCCATTTCGTGCAAAGGATTTTAAGGATACCTTTACAAGGGTACCTTTATGGTTAATGAATCGTCGTCCATCGACACCTAAGCCACAAAGAATGGAGCGGCAATTAAATCCTAGAGGGTGGAAAAATGAAAACGGAAAATAAGACCATTTCCCCATTCCAGCTTTATTTCACAATCATGCAGGCTCAGATTGGGGTTGGACTTTTATCCCTTCCCTTTGCTGTTCATGCATATGCAAAACAGGATTCGTGGATTTCCGTCATTATTTCCGGCCTTACCGTTCAATTATTTATCGTCATCAATTTCCTGTTGTCTAAAAGGTTTCCGACTAAAACCTTCTCTCAATTCGCTCCGCTCATTGCCGGCAAATTTCTTGGGGGGGTGATCAACCTTTTATATATTGTATATTTTTTTGCAATTTGCTACCTCATTACCCTGCTTTCGGTAGGAGTGCTCAAGGATTGGATTCTGGCTTATACCCCGAATTGGATTTTATATTTTTTGATTATTTTGACCGGATACTACTTAGGAAGGGAAAACATTCGGATAATCGCTCGGTTTAATACGTTTGTATCTGCATTCATCATTTTATTCGTAGTGATCTTTAGCGGCGGTTTAACGGATATTAATTACCGATTTCTATTTCCAATGTTTCATACCAATTATCTTAATTTGTTAAAAGGCGCCCATGCTTCATTAGTGTCCATGATTGGATTTGAGTCCCTGCTTTTTATTTTTCCTTATATTAATGGGGAATCCAAGAAAATTGTAAAGACTACATTGCTTGCAGCAGGAACTACGACAATTCTTTATGTTTTTTTTGTCGTCATCACGACCATGTATTTCAGTCCTGCAGAAATCTTAGTAATACCTGAACCGATCCTGTACTTATTGAAATCATTGACCTATCAAAGCATTGAACGTTTGGATTTGCTTTTCCTTTCCTTCTGGCTCATAGCCATGATATCTTCCTTTGTGATTTATTTATATTTAACAAGCAAGTCCGTAGGTAAATTCCTTCATAAAGGCGATCATAAAAAAACCATTAATTATGTTGCAGCCCTGCTTTTTATCATAAGCTTTACCATTCAAAGAGAAAGTACGATCACAGTATTCAGTGATTTACTTTCGAAGGCGAGCTATATTTTTATTTTCATCATCCCCAGCTTGCTATTGTTTGCATCCATCATCTTTAAAAAGAAAGAGATGAATACTAATGAATAAAAAGATTTTTTATGTATTACTCTCTAGCGTCTTGGCCCTTACAGGTTGCTGGGATCAGCAGCCGTTGAAAAATGCACGTTTAGTATTCGCTGCGAGCTTTGATTTGACGGATGATAATAAAATTTTGACGACTGCAGTGGTCAGAAGTTTGAGGGGTGGTTCACGCGGGACACAGAATATAGAGGCTGCAAATGTATTTGTCACGGCAAAAGGCAATACCCTTAGGGACACACGGATTGCAATGGATAGAAAACTATCCGGAGAGTTTTCTCCCAATAAAAATCGGATTCTTGTCATAGGTGAGGACCTGGCTCTCAGACGGGACCTGTATCCATTGTTCGATATTTTATACCGTGATCCACGAAGTTCATTGGGTGCAAAGGTCATTATCGGACAAGGTCGAGCAGATGATATTGTCAAGATGAATATGGTAGGGCAAGTATTAGTTGGGGAAGAGATTTTCAAACTTATCCATAGTGCTGAAGAGAACTCACTGGTTCCTGTTGAAACCGTCCAATCTATATGTACCAAGATTTTTGACCCAGGTCAGGACTTGATGCTGCCTTATATAAAAAAAATCGCTAAAGGCGATGAATTTGATATTGATATCGTCGGGGACGCCCTGTTTCATAAACAAAAATTCACTGGACATGTCCTGAAGGGCGATGATCCTACTTTATTGCTTCTTTTGAACGATAAACAAAGAAAATTTGCCCGTTTTTCAATAAAAGTGAATCCAAAAGACCCGGTAGGTGAAAGATATATTACGATCCAGGTTAAGAAAAGTAAGGTTGATCGTAATATCCATATCCACAACGGACATGAAGTGTCCGTCGATTTCAACTTGGATTTTGAAGTCATTGCCATTGAATATCCAAAAGACAAGCTTTATGATCCAAAGGAAATAACAAAACTCAATAAAAAACTATCCAAATCATTGACCGAGTGCACCAATCATGTAATCAAGCAAATTCAAGACGCCAACAGCGACGTTCTTGCACTTGGAAGGGATCTAATCTCTTTTCACCCGGATGTATGGAAGCAGCTGGATTGGGATAAAGAATTTCCGAACATCCCGATCAAAGCAAAAGTAAATGTCACAATAATAGATACAGGGATCATTAAGTAAGAGATATTGTTCTGTTGTGTCCCTGCTTTCATTTCAGCAGCATGCGTAAAAAGGATAGCCGCAAAGTCACGCGGCTATCCTTTTTACGTTTATATTAAGAATGAACTTTTTTATCCTTCTTGATTTGTTTGCTTCGAAGCTGTCCGCAGGCAGCATCGATGTCTGTTCCATGTTCTGTACGGACCCCGCAGTTGATTCCATGCTCAAGCAAGGTGCCGTAAAATTCAACGATCGCTTCCTTCGTACTCCGCTGATACTGGTTGTGTTCGTCAACCGGATTATATGGAATCAAGTTCACATACGATAAGTGGCGCTTGTTCTTCAAGAGCTTTGCCAGCTGAAGCGCTTCTTCTTTATGGTCGTTGATATCTTTCAATAAAATGTACTCAAACGTGATCCGACGGTTTGTTTTTTCCAAATAGTAATCGATGGCAGGCATGAGCTTTTCCAATGGATAAGCCTTATTGATCTTCATGATCTTCGTCCTGAGATCGTTATTAGGGGCATGCAACGAAACGGCCAAATTGATTTGAATGTTTTCATCAGCAAAGTCATATATCTTGTTAGCCAACCCGCTGGTAGATACCGTGATATGGCGGGCACCGATGGACAGTCCCTTCTGATCGTTGACAACACGGAAGAAATCCATCATGTTGCCATAATTATCAAACGGCTCTCCGATTCCCATCACGACGATGTGGCTTACACGCTCATCATTCCCGGCTTCATCCAAGTGATGCTGGACGTTCATGATTTGTTCGACAATTTCCCCACTTGATAAATCGCGATTCTTTTTCAGCAGGCCGCTTGCACAGAATGTACATCCGATATTACATCCTACCTGTGTTGTGACACAAACGGACAAACCATAATTGAATCTCATCAAAACCGTCTCAATTAAGTTTCCGTCCTGTAATTTAAATAAGAACTTGATGGTGCCGTCCTTGGATTGCTGCTTGATTTCCTGCTTCAGTGTCTGGATGTGGAAATGCTCCTCCAGCAGCTTGACGCAATCACCGTTCAAATTCTTCATTTGAGAGAATTCAGTCACTCTTTTTTTATAAAGCCAATCCCAAATTTGGGAAGCACGAAATTTCTTTTGGCCTTGTTCTATGAGCCAGTCTGTCAGTTGTTCTAAAGTTAATCCATAAATGGATGTTTTCTCCATGTTAAAACCTCTTTTCGAAACGTTCCTTTAATTATTCCTCACTACATCTTACCTATTCTCCTATACTACAGAAGGCTTGTCAATGTGGCAATGCCAATAAGATGAAAATCAATTGAATACCGGGAGAGTCAAAAAAAAACACACGACCCGATTTCAAGTCGTGTTGTACTTTAGTATAGTTTTGCCATGTAATACTCATCATGATAAGTGCCATTCATATTTAAAGAGTTTCTTTTGGTCCCTTCTATTTCGAAACCAAAGTTATGATAGAGGGCCAAAGCAGATTTATTTTCAGTGACAACCGTGAGTTCCAATCGGGAAACACCGTGGCTTGCTGCCCAATTATCCAATTCTTTGAAAAGGAGCGTACCTGCACCCATACCGCGAAATCCTTTTTGAACTCCGACAACGAGATAGGCGGAATGAAGTTTTCTAGTAACAGTTCCTCCAATGGCAAAAATGTAGCCAATCAGCTTTCCATTTTGTTCAGCTGCCAAAATAGTCGAATTGGGTTGGGATCGCAGCTTTGCAATTTGTTTATGCATTTGGTCAGGTGTGGTTTGCCGTTCTCCTTTTTTCATCAGCATGTATTCAGAGTGTTTTTCAACTTCTTTTATCAGATTTATGAGGTTGTTCGCGTCATTTTCTGTGATCTCCCTAATTTTCATGAGATCCTCCATCATTCCTGCGGTAAATTCAATTGCCAAGATATCCCAAACCGATCTTCGACCCAGCCGAATTTTTTGCTGACAGGCAATGAACAGAGAGGCATCAAAACTCTTCCTTCGAACGATAATTTTTCAAAAAGCATTTCTACTTCATCTTCTGTGGTGCATGAGACGAATAAAGAAATTGCCGGAGTAAACGGATGGTCATCTTCATTGTTGTTGTCAATGCACATGAACACTTGTCCATTCAATGTAAAGGTTGCATGCAGCACACTGCCACCTTCCTGGTGAAGAATGTGGTTGATTTCAGATTCTTGAAAAATGGAAGTATAAAAGTTCATCGCTTCTTCCGCTTGGCCATTGAACATTAAGAAAGTCGTAATTTTTTGATTTGGAAATTTCATATCGATTAAACTCCTTTTAAATTGATCAAGTTTTTTGCTGCTAGTTCAATCCTATCTGTATGCTTCTTCTTTCCATCAGAATGACATCACGCCAAACGCCATTCATACGACCTATTTTCTCCCGCCTCCCCACCTTCCGAAAGCCTAATTTTTGATGCAATTTAAGGCTTGGGATGTTTTCAGGGAATATTCCTGATTGCAGCGTCCAAATGTGGTTCTGTTCACTTTCCTCGATCAATATGGATAATAATTTGGTCCCAATCCCCTTTCCAGCATAGTTTTGGGATACATATACACTGACTTCAGCCACTCCTGCATAAACGCACCTGTTTGAAACAGGACTTATTGCGGCCCAACCTGCCACATGTCCATCAACCCGCGCCAATAGCCTGCAAGAATTCAAGTGTCCATGATCCCACTCTTCCCACGAAGGGGCTTGCTGCTGAAAAGTGGCATTTCCTGTTGAGATGCCTTGGAGATAAATCTTTTTTACCGCTTCCCAATCAACAGGGCGCATTTTTTCGATTGCAACCGCTTGATCACATATCCCAGCTCGACTTTCTTTTGGATCATCGGACCATTCACGTTCTAAAATGCTGTACATCAAGGAATCTCGCCATCCATCCGCCATTCGCAGATGTTCTCGCATCCTCCCTTCCAAAGTCATCCCTATTTTTTCAAGGACCTTCGCGGATGCTAAATTTCGGGGATCGCAAGTGGCAAAAATCCGATTCACCCCGATGTCTTTAAAACCGAAGGAGAGAAGCAAATTTGCTGCCTCAGTCGCAATGCCCTTCCCCCAATAATCAGGATGCAAAACATATCCAATTTCAGCAGCTTTGTTATACGGATCTCCCAATATAAATTCAACAGCCCCAATTAATCTATTTTCTTCTTTATGAACAATGGCTAACCCATATCGTTTCCTGGGCACAATGCTTGCATCTGAAATCGCATCTTTAAGAAAGTTTTGTGTTTCATCTATAGAGTTAGGCCCCCACGCCTGAAATTGACTGACAATGTACATTGATGCATATTCATGGACTCTTTCCCAATCTTTTTCCTCATACTCTCTTAAAACAATTTTCTTACTTGAAATCAACGTTTTCAATTTATTCACCTCTTACATATTTCAGCTGAGACGATGGATATGTTCGATTTCCGATTTGCCATCGTCATGGATGGATTCGAGATAAACATTATTGATTTTTGAACAAAAATTTTCATTGTATGCCTCTGTTACCTCAATTGCACCTTCAAACTCATGTTCATTATGTACACGGCCAACAGTCATATGAGGAAGATAACTTATTTTGCGGTTATAGAATTGGGCAAGCATGCCCCCATATAATTTATCATGAAGTCTGATGATGGAATCGTTTCCCTCTTTCACCCCAAGGAAAAGATAGCCGCCTTCAGACCCCGTTATACCTTTCAATGTTATATTGAATGTGTTCTCCTCCAAAAGTACGTTTTCCATATGAGCTTTTAACTCAGACGTGGAAATTTCGCTTCTGAATGGGAATATAAGAGTAATATGTGGAGGTACTATTTTGTATAGGGAATCATATTTTTTTCTAATGGCATTTATCAATTTAATATTATTGAACTGTGGAAATAAACATATAGATCGATAAATCAAATTCAACACCTCCCACATTTAGGTTGTAAGCTTACGCCCCCCTTATCCAAAAGACCGTTTTCCCCATCCATACTCGGATATATGCTGATAAAAATTTATTAAGGGGCACTTTCTTTTCACTTTGGATTCACAAACAAGATATTAATTTCTAAAATTGATAATATTGTGATTTTATCATAGAGAGAAATGAGTGAGAATCACTTTTTTCAGAATTTTCCTCCATAATGCACTTTTTAAGAAAAACTAATCAATACAACAATCGACGGTTCACAACCAAATTAAATACCCCGGCGCCACATGAGAGCCAGGGTAAATAAACCTAAATATTGTAATGAGATTCACTCATCCCTTTCAGCCAGCATGCGATCCAATTTTTCCTCGATCGCATTCAGCTGATTTCGTCTATTTTTTAAAGTAATGAATAGCACTATGCAAACGATCGGAATCAATATTAGCATTCCGAACATAATTATTTGATAGATGATATCGCCAATATAAAATTGGACCATTCCACTACCTATAAATAACCCTCCCTGCTTGAGGCTCACCAGGATGCTAGTCTGCTTTTTTAAAAGCTGGGTCTTTCAGCAATTTAAGCAAGCACCATAAATTCATTCTCGTCCCGACGATGATTAATGACAGTCTCATTCCCCAAGACATATCAACCATGACTCCCATTGCCAGACAAATATACCCCAATAACAAGACCACACTAACTAGCTGTAAATGTTTATTCATTTCATAGTGAGCGGAACAAATTGTTGTATCAAACGTGAGAATTGCGGGCTGAGTTCATCTGGCAGATCATTCACCTCAAAGAATTTTGCATCCAAAGTTTCATTTCCATCAGCCTTTAGAATTCCGCTCCGGATATCTTTTGTCACATATGCAATAGTCACCGGGTAAACCTCATCCCCATTTGGAAAGATAGTGTGATATTGTTTTCCCGAGAAAACCCCGATTAAGTCAAGCTCCCCTACTTCGATCCCTGTTTCTTCCAGCACCTCACGTCTTCCGGCATCCTCAGTCGATTCCCCCAATTCCAGGAACCCTCCAGGAACACCCCAAAGACCGTCTATGCGTTTTTGCAATAAAAGCTTTCCTGATTCATCTATAACTGCTACGGCAACGCCTACTAAGATCATGGGCTGATGTCCGACCTCTTTTCTCAATTCATCAATATACCCCATTACCTTCCTCCATTATTAATCAATATTTATTCTATATCCATTTCTATACAAATATTGAATATTCCTGTAATAATTTTGCTTTCTTCTTAAATTTCAGCTGGCATTATCAAATTATCGTATTATGTTGACGACAATACCTCTTGTCCTCACCATTCATATGAATTTAACTTATGAAAAGGTTTAATTAAAACAATTGACGAGTATTTTTGAATGTGTTAATTTGTATGTACAAACAATAAAGGCGATATTTTTTTGTTTTCTAAATTGCATGTACAACTAACAAATATATTTTGGAGGTTAACCTTATGACAAATAAAGTCATGTTGATTGTCGGTGCAGGACCTGGAGTGAGTTTAAACGCTGCCAAACGTTTTGGGAGAGAAGGATTCAAGGTTGCGCTGATTGCCCGTCGAAGAGTGGCGCTAAACAACTACGTCGAGGAACTTCAAGCAAATGGAGTGGAAGCAAAAGGATTTGTCGGCGACATTTCATCCGACAGCAGTTTAAAATTGGCTATTCAAGA
This sequence comes from Falsibacillus albus, assembly GCF_003668575.1. NCBI lineage: Bacteria > Bacillati > Bacillota > Bacilli > Caryophanales > Bacillaceae > Falsibacillus > Falsibacillus albus. The sequence continues at coordinate 14,158 of NZ_RCVZ01000010.1, forward strand.
AGCTGCGGAATCATATGGCAGGATTGATGTACTATTGTATAATGCCGCATCTGGAAAACCGACTGACTTGACGTCGGATGACCTTGCAGCTGATTTTCAAATCAGTGTTGGAGGTGCTCTAACTGCTGTAAAAGAAGTTGTCCCGAAAATGAATAAAGGGGCAATATTATTGACAGGAGGCGGACTCGCGCTTCATCCGTTTGCTGATTATTCCTCCTTGGCCATCGGAAAAGCTGGGATTCGAAATTTAGCCTACAGCCTTCATCAGGAATTAAAAGAAAAAGGCATCTATGTCGGTACCTTGACCATCAATGGATTTGTACAAAAAGACACCTTTTACAGTGCTGAAAATATTGCGGATGAATTTTTCAGCATGTTTAAAAATCGAAAGGATATTGAAGTTTTGTTTGAGGAAAATAAAAAGTCTACTATGGAGGAAGGATTCAACTCATGAAAACATTAATTATTGTCGCACATCCCAACTTGTCGATGTCAACAATCAATAAAACGTGGAAAGAACGTCTGGAACAAGAAAACGATTTGACCGTTCATGATTTGTATGAAGTATATCCTGACGGAAAAATCAATACGGACAAGGAACAAAAGCTTTTGCTTGAACATGACCGAATTGTCTTTCAATTCCCCTTTTATTGGTACAGCAGCCCTTCTTTATTGAAAGAATGGCAGGATGTTGTCCTTTCATATGGCTGGGCTTATGGAAGCGAAGGGACAAAGCTTCATGGCAAAGAATTTGCATTGGTCATTTCGACCGGTGGTCCTGCAGCCGCCTACCAAGCGGGAGGTTATAATCAATACAGTATGAGTGAGCTGACCAAGCCATTCCAAGCAACTGCCAATTTAACTGGTATGCGCTTCCTTCCGTCTTTCACCCTTCAAGGCGTCAGGATGATGTCACAAGAACAAATAAATGAAAGTGCCGAAGAGCTGGTTCGTCACCTAAAAATGAAGCATTAAAATATATGAAAGCTGTCCCTGCGGTGATCATCACCTTGAAGACGGGACAGATTTTTTCTGTATTTATTCTGGGATTTATTCATACACAAATTTTTCTTTGCATTCATATAAAAATAGTAAACTCATTCCTATTGGAGGAACAAGATGGCTAAGTCTGGATATATCCCTGATAATACAAATATAAAAAAACAACTGGCACTCCAAATTTATTCTTCGACTCAAGAAATAACCTGTTTTTTAAAAGAGATCCTGAAAATATAGCAAATGAAGTTACGTCCATACAGCTTCCTGCCATGGTCAGTGGAGCTTTTGTCGATTTGTTCATGACAAAAGCTCATATTCGTGAGCCCCACTGGCATCCAAATGCTTGGGAACTTGATGTAGTCATATCCGTGGAAGCACTCGTTTCCATCGTTGATCCAGATAGGAACAAACTTCATAACTATCATGCCAAACCGGGCCAAGTTGTTTTTATCCCCATGGCTTGGTGGCATTGGATCCGTCCTACATCAGAAGACCTTCATCTTCATCTTTTTTTTAATAATGATCAATTTGAAACCGCTGAAGGCTCGGATATGCTGCGTCTGACCCCGCCAGAAGTATTTCAAGCATCATATAACGTTAATGCAGAAAAAATAGCACAAGCTCTTTCCCCGATAACAGAGTCTGTCGTCATCGGTCCACCAGAACAAAATCGTATTAATCATGCCAAATTAAAAAATGAGGATGTTTCCATTTATATCAATCATAAACCTATTCTTTTTTAAACTTCATTCATTAAGTACATCAAGACTGCAATAAAGGCCGCTTCCCAAAGTGGAAGCGGCCTTTATTGTTTAGCCTGCAGTTATAGATGAACATTGAATAATATATTTCTCCAAATCTCCGGCAGGAAGAGGCTTGCTGAAATAATATCCTTGACCTGTGAAGCATGAATTATCAAGTAGGAATTTCACTTGTTCTTTCGTCTCCACCCCTTCTGCAATGATGTTAAAATCCATGTTTTCTGCCATATCGATTATCGCTCTTACGATGGAGCCGTTAAAATTAATGATGTCATCCACAAATGATTTGTCGATCTTGATGCTATTAATCGGCAAGTGCCTCAAATTATTCAACGAAGAATAGCCAGTGCCGAAATCATCCATGGATATATTAAGCCCCAATTGCTTAAGCTGCTTTAACACATGAGTGGAACGATTGAAGTCCTGCATGATGCTTTCCGTGATCTCCAATTCAAGACATGAAGGGACAAATGATGTTGCCTCCAGTATTTCTTTTACATCGACTACGAAGTCTTCATCCTTGATCTGTCTGACCGAAATATTTACCGCGACAGGAATGGTTCCTATGCCTGTATTTTCCCAATAAATACTTTGCTCTATTGCATTTCTCAATACCCATTTTCCTATAGGGATGATTAAACCCGTTTCTTCAGCAATCGGAATGAATTCAGCTGGAGAGATCAAGCCGAGAATCGGGTGCTCCCATCTAAGAAGAGCCTCTACACCTAAAATGTCGCCTGTGTCCATTTGAACCTTGGGCTGATAAAAGATCCGTAATTCATCAAGTTCCAAGGCACGCCTCAATCCATTTTCAAGTTCCATTTTCCTGGAGGTTATTTGATCTAGTGCTGAATCATAAAAATGATAATTATTTTTCCCTCTTTCTTTTGCTACATACATAGCGGTATCCGCATGCTTCAATAGACTTTCCTGCTCTCTTCCATCCATTGGGTACAAACTTATCCCGATGCTAGGGGTCACAAAAAATTCCTGTTCTTCGATCATGATTGGCTGAGAAAATCGATGAAGGATTTCTCTTGCAAATTGATCGACTTGTCCATGATCTACATCCTTCAAAATGATGATGAATTCATCTCCGCCTTGCCGAAAGACGATACCTTGATTTCTAATAATACCCTTTAACAAAATCGCTACTTTTTTCAGCAGCATATCCCCAGTCGAATGGCCCTTTGTATCATTAATCACTTTAAAACGGTCCAGATCAAGGAAGAGAACGGCAAAGGGCTCTTCAGATGTGTCTTTTATCGTTTCATTTAAATATTGCATGAACTTATTCCTGTTCGGGAGACCTGTCAATGAATCATAATAGGCCATTTGATGTATGGTTTTCTGAGCTTTTTTCCTGGTGGTGATGTCTCTTCCAACCAACTGTATGGCAGGATTGCCTCCATATAAGATCGGCATGATCGATATTTCCACATCGATAGACTTACCATCCAGTCTGAAAACACTGACTTCGATCCGGAACTTATCCAAATCATCTTTCCAGTCCTCACTGATTTTTTTGCTTACATATTTAATATCTTCTTTCCTTGCAAAACTTGAAATATCTTTGCCAATGATTTCACTTGGACTGGCTGCACCGAATAGTTTACTTCCCGCCTCATTTATATAATCAAATTTCCTATCCGTGAGCACCGCAATGATATCCGGGGACATTTCAACCAAACTGCGATAGCGGTCTTCGCTTTCCTTGCGATCGGTAATATCAAATAAGACACTTGTAAAGTATACTAGAATCCCATTCTCATCGATTGTGGGAATCCCCCTGTCTTGAATCCATCGCACCCTTCCATCTGGCCGGATGATGCGATAAAAACTCGTACACGGCTCCCCACTATTTAACGTGTCCTCCCTTTCCTCAAGGACATATAAATCCTCAGGGTGAATAACTTTTCTCCATAGCTGATTATCTTGATAGAACTCCTCAAGAGTATGACCATACAACTTATTAATACCTGGTGTAATCAGTAGGATATTTGACTTTAAATCATGGGACCAAATCGCCACGTCAAGGGAATCAAAAATACTGTTTAGATTTTGATTGGAATTGCTGAGCTCCTTTGATGCTTCAGTTGTCCCTTTTATCATAAACCGGAAAAGTGCAACCGTTGCCCCTAATAGAATCATTTGAAGAAAGACAGTATATATATGAACAGATGTGTAGAATTCTTCTAAAATAAGATTCATGCATTCAATGAATACAACGATCGAAAAAATTATGATGATCTTACGCCGTTGAGAGTGCTGGTTAAAATTCATAGTACTCTTCTCCTGTTAAGTGGATTATGTATATTTAAAAAAACATAGATTTCTTATATTATCGGCGAATTTGTCAGGTATTTGATAGAAAAACAGAATTTTGTCGATTAAATCTATTTTTTTATGTCATTCTATGGGACGGATCACTGTTTATTTTCTTGAATTTTCCAAAAAGTCATGTAACAATTAATTATCATCTAAAAAATTTAGCGGAGATAATTTATGACCATTCTTAATGTTAAGGAGGAATTTTAATTGTGAAAAAGCATTACTCAGTGATAACAGGATCTGGCAAAGAAACGAACATTTTTTTGCCAGGTACTGGCTGGGCAGGCGACTTTGGCCGGCCTATTGCTGAATCATTTAATGAGAGGTTTTCCACACATATGATCGACCTTCCAGGAATTGGCCGCAGTGAAGGACTGGAAGGCATTGTTACACTGGAGGATGCTGCGAATTGGCTCCATGCCTATATAAATGATAATAGCATCAGAAAAGTTAACATTATTGGCCACTCGCTCGGAGGCATCATTGGCATGGCCTATGCTCAATATTATCCAGAAAAAGTCAATAGTATTGTCTTGTTGGATATCGGCTTTGCAAAAATTGATCGTTTTCCCGTGAGCATGATGGGGCCATCCGCCTATCTTCTCCCTATAATAAGTGTTCTACATAAATGGTTTGGACAAAAAGTTTTAGGGACAGATACTACGAATGATGACAAGATTAAACCTGAGGCTACAGAAGAGAAAATCGTTTCTGCCCTCCACTCGTACGGACTGGAGGATAGTCCTTTTATGCGTACGGCCATTCGAAATCAACAATCCACCTCTTTGGAAGGGATCAGCCTGCTCCTGGCAGCATATCGAAGCAACTTGCCGCTCATCGTAAAGAATTTGAAGATGCCCTGCCTCTTACTTTACGGCAACCGAAACGGTAAGCATCCTAAATATCAAAAGAGAATACATAGAAAAACAGAAAAACTAAAAAGTGAGAATGTATTGGTCCGGGAATTGAATGGTGAACACTACGCCCACGTTTCAGATGATCGGGCAATTGAATATATAACGGGATTTATAGGAGGGAGTGCTTCGTTTTAAAAGGAAGTTTTTATTAAAAAATTTCTTGCTGGTCGTTTTTTGGCCTGCCTGAATAAAGGAGGGACTTGTCCACAAGACAAGTCCCTTTGTATCAAAATTTCTATTCTACAATCCTTCGTACTATACCGTTAAAGGTTGCCTGCCAGTACGGGTTGCTCATGGAATCGATGGAAACGCCATCCGAACTGTTATCATCAAGGAATTTTCCGTTTCCTAAGTAAATGCCGACATGTCCATTTGTTTTATACGTATCGAAGAAGACCAAGTCCCCTCTTTTCATGGATGAAGCACTTACTGGTTTCCCCAGTCTGACAAGTGTGTTTGTCGATGTGGATGTGATTCCGCCTAAATCGACACCTGCTTGATCGTATGCCCAGCGAACAAAAGAAGAGCAGTCAAATGAACGGTTGGCAATATCCGTACTGTTTCTTCCGCCTCCCCAGTTGTAAGGAGAATGTCCTACAAGCGCAGAGCCTGCGCTTATAGCTGTTTCAATTGCACCCGAACCCTTTTTGATTGTATTGCCTGCTGGAATTGGAGCCGTGTAATGGGAAATGCTTTCATGGCTGGAATTCGAGCTCGAATTCGAGCTGGAATCATTGGAATGGCTTGTTTTGGCAATCCGTGCTGCCTCCGCTCTTTTTCTCGCCAATTCAGCCTGTCTCTTTTCTTCTGCTAAAACCTCTTTTTCCTGCTTGGACAAATTGGCCGACTGATTCTGTAAATCTGCCAAGTCTGTAGAAGTTTGATCCTGCTGTTCTTTTATCTTCTTCATAATGGCTTCCTTTTCGGCCATTTCATATTTCAACTGAATTTTCATATCTTCAATTTTCTTCTTGTCTTCCTGCAATTGATTCATTTTATCGACAAGCTTTTGTTCAGACTCTTGCAGCTGTTCTTTATCCTTTTTCTGTTCCTCGAGCAAATTATGATCGGCATTTACGACAGTCGAAACAGCCAATGCACGATCGATGAAATCACCGAAGCTTTCAGACCCCATCAGAACATCCAAATAGCCGACAGAACTGCCGTTGACTTGCATCGACCGCGCCCTTTTCTTCAAGATGTCATTTCGTTCTGCGATCCGTTTTTTTGTATCGGAGATTTTCTGTTTCAATTCATCCATTTCTTTATTTGTGTCCGAAATCTTTTGTGTCAAATCGTCCATTTTTTGATTTGTTTGATTTACCTTCGAGGTAATTGAGTCCATAGCCTCCTTCATGCTAGCAGCATCTGCCTGCAGTTCGGAAAGCTCATTCTGTTTGTCGCTCATTTGTGATTGGACTTTGGTTTGCTGGCTATGTATTTCTTGCTTTTTGCTATGTAAATCTTCTGCAAATGCCGGATTAGTATATGAAAATAGTAAACTACTAATACCAATGACAGATAATACATTGTATGCGATATTTTTCTTATGTTTTACCATCATTTTCCCCTTAATTGCTGTTTATTTCGTTTATATTGAAACGATTCTATTTGGATAGGATAACATTTAAAACTTCCTGCCCAAGCACATTATACCATCCACCATTCGACAGCAACGGTTAAATATCTTTACATTTATATTGCAGAAATATGACAAGGATACAGAAAGGGTGACAGGCACCATCCAGAATATGGATGGTGCCTGTCATCCTATTTCACCTCTACAAGGATGTTTCCAGCGAGGTAGCCATAGTGGACCAAGAGGTATAGTCGTTCGGTATTTTTCGGTATTTGATAAGTGATCAGGACTTTTGCCTTTCCTCCGCCAGGCAATAGATTGTGTCCGTACCAATTTTGATCTTCGAGAACTTTCAAATCCTCAACGTAATAATGATTTCCATTCCCATCTATTAATTCATAGGAAGATGGTTTAAATACCATTTTGCCAACAGCACCTGGATCCCGGTCCATTCCGACCGGAATCGAAATATAAGTCATACCTTGTTTTGGATGAGGCAGGGCTTTAGGGGTTCCGCTTATACCCTCGAAGGAGTAATTGTCCCCATAATTGTGGATGACTTCACCTAATTTTATTGTTCTCCATGCACTATCGATCAACTTGTTTAACTCAGATGGATTTCCACCAGTCTGCTCATTATCCTTTCCTTTAGATTTGTTCTGGATCTTTGCATCCGCCGGGACGCTTCTATGGACCTTCCCTATTGTTCCTTCCTCTTCAGCAGGGGCATGAACGGCATTGTTTGCTTTTTTTACCTGTGGTACGGCGGTGGCCATCAATGCAACAATGCCCATAAACAGGAGCAGCCCGACTGCACCGAACACATATTTGAATCGTTTTTCCGTTTGCTTCGAGTTTTCAAAGCCCCCTTGCATTCCTTGGTAAGGCATTATTTTCACCGCTTTTTCAGCAGGTATGAGGGCACCGAGAATCCCTATTACGATCGGGATCATTAAGGTGACAAAGAAAAATGGCATATGTTCATACGGAATTTGCGTATACATTTTCCAAATGATCATCATGGAAAGCAGAAACCCTAGGATGCCTGCAAGGATGCCGCTGATGGCGCCTTCGAGCAAAACAAGTCCCCGGATATGACGGTTGTGCCACCCCACAGCCTTTAACAATGCAATCTCAGGTTGCCGCTCTGAAATGTTCTGCCAGATGATTTCTGCAGTGGTCAATATAGCAATCAAAATCGCCACGCCCATGGCAATATAATGCATCGGACCAATTTCCATGGCGACATATTGCCCAAGCCAAGTCGTAAACATAATTCCTTTCAGTCTGAAGGTGATAAACAGGAAGAAAATGAGCAAGCTTGTCGGCAGCGCAATGGCAATGATGGAGAGACTGCTTCTTTTCCACTTTGAAAAAAGAAAGTTCACACCCATAGTGAAAAAGGATTCGGTAATGATAAAACGCCTTGAAACGTTGGCAGCTTCACCTGTCCTCATCGCCTCATATGGCTTAATTCTTCGAACCAGTAAACCAGGAATAATCGAACCAAGCCAATAAATCGCAAGTCCGAACACACCGATCATAAAAACCCTTAAATGCGAAGTCTCAACATGATGGGATAGGAAAATGAATCCGAGGATGAGCCAGCTGATGATAGAGACGAACAGACCAATGATGGTCGACTCCAGGAAAATCAAATACGACAGCTGAGATGGACGCCACCCAAGGGAAAGCAACACGGCGAATTCCTTTTGCCGTGCATACATCATGATCAAGTTAGAAGAAAATACATAAACAATCGCGACCAAAATCACACTTCCGATAACACCTGATAGCCCCAGCTTTGATTCTTTGAATATGGAAATAGATGAGCCGGTTTTTATCCAAGGCTGCTGTACCCAGCCGATCGATTTCTTTCCATCGATTCCGGGGATATGCGTCAAAGCAGGCTGCGGTGAGGACCCTAATGTAATATCGGTTATCAAACCCGTTTGATCCTCAGTATTTTTTGCCACTTTTTCCAGCTTTGCTTGGGTCCCTTTCGTTAGTGCATCCACCCCTTTGACTTTGATGCGGATGGCAGAAATCGGTTTGTCGCCTAATATATCAGCGGCCGCTTCGATCGTAGTCAGCATAAGGGGCGGCTTCGTCAAAAATCCATATGGGCTGTTCAGCGGCTTCAAGTCAATTGGCGGGTTGACCGGCTTATTATTTTCATCCAGCACGAGCTGGGCTTTGGATGGGAAATAGGTTTCCATCGGCAGCTCTGTCAACGGATCCTTTGAGATCTGTAATTTTTGTGGGTCGAATAACCCGACGTAATGATATTGCAGGCGCGCCCAATCGTTGCTGTTCGGGCCATATAATGAAACCGGACGGTACGATTGTTTATCGCCCAATAGTGAGTTTTCGGGAACGGTATAGGGCTGGATTTCATATGCGAATGGCCATCTTTTTGAAAATGGGCTCGTCACAGGCTGATATTTTACTGGAGAAGGCTTGAACATGAGCCATGAACTCAAATTGCCTGATCCATTGTCAACAAAACCATTATCCCAAATGGTTTGAATCATTTTTTCATGCGCCTGTTCCGTTGTGAATGTATAGGATTGATGATCAAGACCTTTTTGTTTCTGTAAAAACGATTCTCCGCCATTGTTTTTGACCATTTCCATTGTCTGTGCCTGTTGATCTGCTGTAAATGGGAGGTCCAAGCGTTCAATTTCAAACGTATAGGATCCGTCTACAAATTCCTTATCACTCATGATGATCGGGATACTATGGTCGATCAGACCATCACCTATATCTGATTGCTGGACCTGATCTTCATCATTGAAATAACGGCTGTTATTTCCTTTTTTGATGGCACTGCTCAATCCAACAAGCTTTTCTTCTGCTTCCGGATCAATTCCTGCCAGCATGACATCCGATCCATAAGACAGTTCTCCATCAAATTGAGCGGTGCCGTATTCTTTTCCAAGCCCCACCGGCCGCCATCCTCCGACCGTGAAGTAGGTTTCCCCTGTATCTTTAGTGATGGAAGCACCATTGTTCGTTTTGTCGGTCATTTTCAATCGGTAGACGCCCGGCTCTTTGATATTCAATTTTTTCAAAACGATATTATTATTGACATACCCAAGCATGGCGATCGGTGCTGCGACATCGATATCTCCCATGGATTTGATCGTTTCATATTGATCCATCGTGATTCCGCCAGCCAGACCCGATAAGTAATTCGGCTCAAAAAGGTTTTTATCCTCGGTCACACTCCTGCTTCCAGGCGGCCTGACGACGATGTGGTATGATGATTTCCATCTTTTTTGAAGTTCATCGACGATTGTGCCGTTATTCGATTGTGTCACCCCGACCAAATAGCTCAGTCCGGTGCTGACAATCAACGCTCCGACCAAAAGAAGGATAAAACGTTCCTTGTTCCTCCACCAATTTTGCCAAATAAAGCGGAGCATTATCGTTCACCTGCAGCATCCGAAATGATTTCGCCATCCTTCATTTCGATGATGCGATCTGCACGTCCAGCAAGAAGTGGGTCATGTGTAACAAATATGACACCGCAGCCTTTCTCTTTATTAAGCTGTGAGACTAATTGAAAAATGACTTCCCCTGTTTCTGAATCCAGGTTCCCGGTTGGTTCATCCGCCAATAGCCAGTGCGGTTCATGAATCAACGCCCTGGCTATTGCCACCCGCTGCTGCTGTCCGCCGGATAGCTGGGATGGGAGGGAATTCAGCTTATCTTTCAATCCTACCTGCTCAAGCAATTGCAATGCACGCTCTTTTTTATTGTAGGGAACACGTCTCGAAAATAGCGGCACCATCACATTTTCAAGTGCAGTCAAGGTCGGAAGCAAGTGAAATTGCTGAAAAATAAATCCTATATTTTCAAAGCGAAAGTCAGCAATTTCATTCACTTTCATCTTGGAGACGCTTTGTTCGCCATACAAGATTTCGCCATTGGTCGGTCGATCCAGCGTTCCCAATAAACTGAGCAATGTCGACTTTCCTGATCCGGAAGGACCCACAACAGCAACAAATTCCCCTTTTTTCAACTTTAGGTTTACTTGATGCAGTGCATTCGTTGTAATTCCATCCCCCGTGAATTGTTTTTCAACTTCCATGCATTGAATCGAATGTTCCATTGGATCCCCCTTAAGATTCCCCCTGTCAAAGGTGTCGGTTGGAAACTGGCTGCTCCACTCTCCATCATGAGGAGTTATGAGACTGTCTCCTCTCAGGACAGTGATATACTAGTTAACAGAGTTTATTATTTAGAAAATTTTGTATATTAATAATATAACAAAAGAAAATTTTGGAAGATAGTGCGGATTCAAATCAGGGATGATAAAAAGTAAAAATCGAGGTGAAACAAGAATAATCTCATATATGCGAGGAGGAGCATGTAGCACTTGCCAAAAAAGCCGAACCAAAAAGGTTTGACTTTTTTCAAGCTAGGAATCTCCTAAATAAATCGGTTTAATAGGTTCCTCTATGACATTGGCATTTTCAGTGGACATCCGGTAAGCAAGTGCATTGGGACGTGAGCTGACGACCTTGAATAAGTTTTCTTCAATAAAATGCAGCGCCGCACCATCATCTGCGGCATAGCCCGGTCTGAGCTTCTCCGATTGGATTAAATCATGATAGGCGGGTCTTCTCTCCGTTTCGCCATCGAAATGTGGGCAGTTGCTCCCCTTCAATAAGCCTAAGCCTGTGATCGGCTCAAGTCCATTGCCGAAAGAATCCGTTACGCCCTCCTCAAACCAGCACAATGAGCCAGCACTGATCCCAGCGAGAATGATTCCTTGTTCCCATGCTTTCTTCATGATTCCATCTAGCCCCCATTCCTTCCAAAGGACCAAGAGATTTTTGGTATTTCCGCCACCTACATACATAATGTCCTTTTCCAGTACGAAGCTTTCCAAATCACGGGTTGGCGGCTTGAATAATGACAAATGGGATGGGCTGCATTGGTGTTGGCTAAAAAAATCGTAGAATCTCTGAATATAACTGTCTGCATCCCCGCTGGCCGTTGGCACAAAACAGATTTTCGGCTTCTCTTTCCCAGCTTGCTTTAATATGTATTTATCCAGTAGCGGATTGTCCGGCTCCATTGAAAAACCTCCCCCGCCAAGTGCAATGATCTGCTTCATGCGCAAACCTCTTTCATAAGTGGGTAATGAATGGGTGACAGGCACCATCCAGAAAATGGATGGTGCCTGTCACCTTGATGAACCTTAATTGGCATGCTGACGCTGCTCAAGCGGCCTGAGAGTCGATATGAGAATGGTTACTAGCAGCGTAGCTCCACCTGCGAGGAATCCGCCGATAACATCCGTTGGGAAATGCACTCCCAAGTAGATGCGGCTCATGCCTATCAGAAAAATGAGTATAGATGTAACGGTCCAGATAAGCCTTGTACTTTTTCCCTTTTGCTTGAAATGGTTCGCAGCAAGGTACCCCAGAAAACCGTAAAAGGCGATGGAATTCATGGAGTGCCCGCTTGGAAAGCTGTAGTAGCCAGCATCAACCATGTGTTTGAGCGTCGGCCTTGGAAATGCGTAGACCGTCTTCAAAAACCTGTTGAAAAGTCGTACAACCATTAAATTATATATAAGAAGTAAAGCGATCCATGGTTTTCTTTTTATTATTAAATATATCGCCAAAATCCCTGTTAAAGGAAAGGAAACATATCCAGAACCAAGCCTTGTGATCCCAATGAAAATGCTGCTTCCAAACTGATTCAACGAATCATACAAATACCCTTGAATCCCGTTGCTGACTGATAATACATAAGGGTTGTGATAATTCCAGGCAAGGAGGAAAAACAACAGCAGGAGTAATATTGCACCTCCAGCAGAAGTTGCCCGCTTTTTAGCAATCGACATTTTGAACCTCCTTTCTGTGAATGGGTGACAGGCACCATCCAGAATATGGATGGTGCCTGTCACCCTAAAATGGTGTCTAATGCACACTCCAAACATCGAAGAGGTTGCCGTCGAGGTCGGAGAAGACGAAGTTATTGCCTGGGTGGCCCCTGTCTTCGATTTTCCTTACATCAACGCCTGCCTTAAGCAGTTCGTTGTGAAGATTTTTCAATTCATCAAATCCGTTCACTTCAAAAGTAAGCGAAAAATGCTCCTGCCCTTTGGCATCGATAAAATTCGCCTGTTGACCGCCCATCGCTTTCACAAGGAAAAAGCTTTGCCCGGCAAAATCCACAATTGCTTTGTCTTCATCAAGATAATTTTCAACGGCTCCCAGCTTTTCCTGGTACCAGCTAGAAGATCTCCTTGGATCTTTGACTGGTATATAAGTAGTGCCTACCCTGTTTATGTTGGTTCGAATCATTTTTTTACAACCCCTTACTCATCAAAGTATTAAAAAGTAACTGCACCGAATACGTTCCCGTTCGAATCAAAGAAATCAAAGAATCTCAATCCATCTGCAACTCTATCCCTTCTATTTAACCTTGACAAGAATGTCGCCCCGAAGGTTTTCGAAGTGGGCCAATAAATATAGTTTTTTCGTTTCGTTAGGGACCTGATAGGTTATCAGTGCTTTCGCTTTTCCTGAGGCTGTTAAGTATACGTTGCCATTCCAGTTTTTGTTTTCCAGGATTTTAAAGGTTTCAACGTAGTAATGATTTCCTTCGCCATCTATCAGTTCATATGAAAACGGCTTGAAATCCAGTTTATTTACAGGTTGTTCATTTCGTTCCATCCCTACTGGAATTGAAATGTAGCCCATCCCTTTTTTAGGAGAGGGAAGATCTTTTGGATTGTCCGAGATCTTTCCGAAAGTATATGTCTCAGTTTCATCATTTACAGATTCCCCTAATTCTATGATTTTCCACGCATTGTCCAGAATGGATTTTAAACCGTCGGCCTTAGTTACTACATCCCCTTTTGCATGATCCTTTCCATCCGTTTCAGTTATCAGCGGTGCATCCGCAGGAATGCTTTCATGCACCACGCCTTTCGTCCCTTCCTCCTTTGTAGGAGATTTGATAGCCGTATCGGATTTTTTCACCTCAGGTACAGCTTTGGCAAGCAACACTGCACTACCAATGAATAGCAGCAGCCCTAATGCACTGAATACATATTTGAAGTATTGTTCCGTACGTTTGGAATTGTCATAGACCCCTTGGATTCCTTGGTAAGGCATAATTTTCACCGCTTTTTCGGCAGGAATGACAGCCCCTAAAATGCCTGTTGTAATCGGGATCAATAATGTGACCAAGAAAAATAGCAGGTGTTCATATGGAATTTGATCATACATCCTCCATATTAAGACCATTGAAATAATAAAGCCAACAATCCCTGCTATGAAACCGCTGATCGCTCCTTCAAGTAGAACAAGTCCACGGATATGACGATTATGCCATCCCACTGCTTTCAATAAAGCTATTTCTGGCTGTCTTTCCGAGACATTTTGCCAAATGATTTCTGCTGTTGTGAGCACGGCGATTAATACTGCAACCCCCATGGCAATATAATGCATCGGGCCGACTTCCATGGCGACATATTGCCCCAGCCAAGTTGTAAACATAATTCCTTTTAACCTGAAGGTGATAAATAGGAAGAATATGAGCAAGCTTGCAGGCAGTGCAATCGCAAAGATAGATAAAATGCTTCTTTTCCATTTGGTTAATAAGTAATTGACACCCATTGATAAAAAGGACTCAGTTTTAACAATACGTCTTGATTTTGTTGTGATTTCTCCGGTCCTCATCGCTTCATATGGCTTTATTTTCATAACCAGCAGTCCCGGGATGATTGAGCCGAGCCAATAAATCGCTATGCCAAATACACCAATCATAAAAATTCTGGTCCCCGAGGTCGCGATATGGTGGGATAAAAAGATGAATCCAAGAATCAGCCAGCTGATGATGGAGACAAACATTCCAATGATGGTCGATTCCATGAATATCAACTTCGTCAGCTGCGATGGCCGCCATCCAAGGGAAAGGAGGACCGCAAATTCTTTTTTCCTGGCATACATCATGATCAAGTTTGATGAAAATACATAAACAATGGCAACTAAAATGACACTGCCAATCACACCTGAAAGGCCCATTTTCGATTCTTGAAAGATGGAGAAGGAAGACCCAATTTTAATCCAGGGCTGCTGCACCCAACCAATCGATTTCTTTTCATCTATTCCTGGTATATGAGTCAGCGCCGGCTGTGGAGAAGAGCCCAGTGTAATATCGGTGATCAATCCGGTTTGATCTTCAATTTTTTTTGCAACCATTTCCAGTTTCGATTGACTATCCTTTGTTAATCTATCTACCCCTTTCACCTTAATTCGTATGGCCGAAATGGGTTTGTCCCCTATAACATCTGCAGCCGCTTCAATTGTGGTCAGCATGAGCGGGGGCTTGGTCAAAAAGCCATACGAGTTATTCAAAGGCTTCATGTCTACGGGGGGATTCACCGGTTTTCCCTTATCATCAAGGACTAATTGTGCTTTGGACGGGAAGTATGTTTCCATTGGCAGCTCAGTCAAAGGATCCTTGGAAATGTCCAACTTTTGAGGATCGAATAACCCTATATATTGAAATTGCAAACGCGCCCAATCCTTACTGTTCTTGCCATATAATGAAACCGGTCGATAGGTTTGTTTATCTTGTAATGGATAGCCTTTCGGAACGGAGTATGGTTTTATTTCATATGAGAATGGCCACCTTTTAGAAAATGGACTTGTCACAGGTTCATACTTTACAGGAGAAGGTTTGTAAATAAGCCATGAGCTTAAATTGCCTATCCCCTTGTCAACTTTCCCTGTTTCAAATATTGAGGTGAGCAACTTTTGATGTGCTTGTTCCGTGGTAAAGGTGTAGGATTGATGATCAATTGCTTTTTGTTTTTCTAAAAAGTCCCTTCCCCCATGAGCTTTAACGTTTTCCATCGTCGACGATTGCTGCTCAGGACCAAAAGGCAGATCCAGCCGTTCAATGTCATATGTGTAAGTGCCGTTGACGAATTCCTTATCGCTTAAAATAATCGGGATTTGGTGATCCACATGCTCTTCATCCAATTTATTTTGTTGGACATGATCGGACTCATTAAAATATCGGCTATTGCTTCCCTTATTGATTGCATCACCTAATCCTACCAATTTTTCTTCTGCTTCAGGATCGATTCCCGCCAGCATGACATTTGATCCAAAAGAAAGTTCACCGCTGAAGCGGTAAGCCCCATACTCTTTACCAAGTCCGACAGGCTGCCATCCGCCGATGGTAAAGTAGGTTGCCCCTGTATATTTATCGGTGGACACGCCATCATTGGTGGTTTCGGTCAATTTCAATCGATACACACCAGGCTTGCTTAAATTCAACTTTCTTAAAATCACATCGTTGTTTACGTACCCCAGCATAGCAATCGGAGCAGCAACATCAATTTCATTCATGGACTTGATTGTATGATATTGATCCATCGTTATTCCGCCTGCCAAACCGGACAGGTAGTTAGGTTCAAGCAGGTGTTTATCTTCTGTCACACTCCTGCTCCCAGAAGCTCTAACTACGATATGATAGGATGATTTCCACCTTTTCTGTAATTCATCGACAATTGTGCCATTATTGGATTGGGAAACTCCGACTAAGTAGCTTAAACCCGTACTGACGATCAGGGCTCCAACCAATAAAAGTATGAAGCGCTCCTTGTTCCTCCACCAATTCTGCCAAATGAATCTGATCATTTCCCTTCACCTGCAGTATCAGAAATGATTCCCCCATCCTTCATCCGTATGATGCGTGATGCCCGTGAAGCAAGAACAGG
Source organism: Falsibacillus albus (assembly GCF_003668575.1). Lineage (NCBI taxonomy): Bacteria > Bacillati > Bacillota > Bacilli > Caryophanales > Bacillaceae > Falsibacillus > Falsibacillus albus. Next base: position 30,505 of record NZ_RCVZ01000010.1, read on the forward strand.
ATCATGCGTGACGAAAACAACGCCGCATCCTTTTTCATTATTTAACTGGGATATCAACTCAAAGATCACTTCTCCTGTATCTGAATCAAGGTTTCCTGTAGGTTCATCTGCCAGCAGCCAATGGGGTTCATGTACCATCGCCCGGGCGATTGCCACCCTCTGCTGTTGGCCGCCAGATAACTGGGAAGGCAATGAATTCAACTTATCCTGTAGACCGACCAGCTCTAATAACTTTTCTGCCCGCTCCTTTTTATTATAAGCGACTCTCCTGGAAAATAGCGGGACCATCACATTTTCAAGCGAAGTCAAGGTTGGCAGCAAGTGAAATTGTTGAAAAATAAATCCAATATTTTCAAATCGGAAATCGGCAACTTCTTTTCCCTTCATTTCATTTGCATTTTTGTCTCCATAGATTATTTGGCCACCAGTCGGCCTGTCCAACGTTCCAAGTAAACTAAGAAGTGTCGATTTTCCAGACCCGGATGGGCCTACGACGGCTACAAACTCTCCCTTTTCCAAACACAAATTCACATCATGAAGCGCATTCGTCTTTATTCCATCTCCTTTGAACTGCTTGTCTATTGAAATACAACGGATTGAATGTGTCATTGGAACCCCTTTCTATTTTTGGATATTTGTGTATGTTTTTAATATAACAAACGATGTCTTTTTCCGGAACACTTTATACTATTTTTTCATTTTGTTAGTTTTCTTCTTTTTTTGAGAGGTTATCAATCTTTACAAAACTACAAACAAAAAAGGAATGGCAGCGCCATTCCTTTACTCATGATCAATCCCAGAAACCACCGTCCGAGTGAATGATTTGACCGGTGATCCACCGGGCTTCGTCACTTACCAGAAAAGCTATGAGCCGGGCTGCATCCTCTGGAACGCCAATCCGACCCATTGGGAATTTTGGCTTTAAGAATTCTTGAATTTCATTGTTCATCCACCCTGAATCTGTCGGACCAGGATCGATGGCATTTACCGTAATATGATGTTGAGCCAGCTCAGCAGCCAATGTTTTCGTAAAGGTGGAGATGGCTCCTTTCGTTGTCACATAGGCAAGGTTCCCGGGCTGCGGGCTTTTGTCCTGTCCAGATACAAGGTTGACGATCCGCCCACCGCCTTTTCCTTGCAGGCGTTTGGCAAATTCAACGGACAGCATGCAGGTCCCTCTCACATTCACGGCATAGTGGGCATCCAATATGCCCGATGTCATTTGCAGGAAATCGACCTCGACACAGTATGTCGCATTATTAATCAAGATTGTAGGCTGGCCAAATACATTTTCTACTTCATTTAAGAGTCTGGCAGCAGCATCTTCTTCAGCTAAATTGATTTCCAGATGTGAAGAGCGTATTCCATGGGATTTCAATTCTTCATTAAATGCTTCTGGCCATGTGGTGTCTGCATCCTCATATCCTGTTGCCGCATCATAGCTCGACCAATGCGTGAAAAAGACGTCGGTTCCGTTTTGTGCAAGCTTCCGGCAAATTGCGGCACCTATGCCATTGGGTCTGCTGGTCCCGGTTACGAGTGCTACCTTTTGAATGAAATTCTTCATTTTTTTCGTTCCTCCCCAAAATAAGGGACAGGATAATCGTTTCGGAGATGCGAATTCCCAAAACCTGTGGATGATTTATCTTTCCCCTTGTACCGCTAAATGACATACCTATCCCGCATTAAATCTGCGAGACAGTTTATAAAAAGCCATTAACCATTGCAAGGACATCCACACATACTTCATAATTCCCCTTTCATTCATCTCCAACTTCATTTTAGCAAACACTTTCAACACGAAAAAGGAATATAATGCATTAATTTGAAACTTTTTGACAATTAACACGTATTACATGATATAGTCAAATTCGGGGAGGTACATAAAATGAAAAAACCACTAGCATTAATCATTGGCTTGTTACTTATTATCCTAGTCGTTCTTGGGACAGCTGAACATCAAGTAAGTGCGATAACAGCTGCAGGAGCGGTGCTTGGACTGGGATTGGTTACGATGAAAAGAATGTTCAGCATGAAATAATAAAATGGCGCCTCCAATTTAAATGGTCGGCGCCGTTTTTTTTTTAGGAAGTATGACTATGTCTATCTACTTGGTTCTTTTCTTTCAGGTGATCACATTCTTCGGCCGGTTTTATTGGGTTTCCATCTTCATCCGTACACCAGGATTGTGATTGGAACGCCAGGAAAATACCCACCCACCGGTCCTCCAATTGTATGAATAGAGCCCCGTCTTGAAAGGAACCGTTATCTTTTTCCCACCTGCCTTCATTTCCTTGATTCATATGAATATCATGGATTCCCTGTCCCGGCGTAAAGTGAAAGTATTGATCGCTTTTGTTTTTTTCAGGGCCCCATTTTGCTCCAAAAGCATAAATAGTCGACTTATTTTTGATTGCTTCATTTACGTAATGCTGAATTTTGTCGTTTAGATCATTATCCGGCCCTTCCACCTCTGGCGGGAGTGCAACCATATCTGCTGGGTCGAACCATTGAGCTTTAATAAAGTCGATTCCGATAGGCGGATTGTTTTGTTTGATCTGAGTAAAACCTGATTTTAGCTGGAGTAGATGATCCGTCTCTTCATTTTTCAGTTGATGGCTGACCAGGTAAAGGACTTCGGAAGGATAGCCTTGTGATTTGATGTTGATGGCAATCCTGTATTCCTCTCCGTTTTCATCATGGACAAGAATTTGGAAATGTGGGCTTTTTTCACTGCCTATTAGAGCTTTCACCGGTGTTCCTTTCAGTACGCCATAATGTTTGATTGGCATTTGGCTCCCTCCTCAATTTGCGGATATGTGATGTATACCCGTTGACCTCAAAACAAATCCCTATTTTGATCAAATTCGGTTAAAAGCCCCATAAATCCTTTTCTTTTACAAAAAAATTAATATTTTGCAGGATGATACTTTTTCCCCAATAAACCGTTGTGGAATCATATCAATGCCTCTACACGAATATTTTGAAAAGAAACGTGAATTTTGATGGTGAAAGGAGTAAACATTTAATGACCAATTATTTACCCCCTTATTACACACCATCTCAACTGACTCACATCATTCGGAACGGATTGCCGAAAACGGATTCTCCTAAAGATATACTTATAGCAGGAGCAGGAATGGCCGGTCTGGTAGCCGCCTCGATCCTTAAACAAGCTGGGCACCGAGTCAAGATCATCGAAGCGAGAAGCCGGGTTGGAGGAAGAGTATATACGATTCGTTCCCCGTTCACAGATGAAAACTACTTCGATGCTGGGGCGATGCGGATCCCAAATATGCATTATTTGGTGTTTGAATATATAAATAAATTCGGCCTTCAGGTAAATCCGTTTGTCAATTCATCTCCAAATGATCTCATTTATGTGAATGGGATCATGACAAGATCCTATTTGTATCAGCAAAATCCTGACATATTAAAATATCCCGTTTCTCCCATCGAAAAAGGAAAAACGGATTATGAGCTCATAAAATTCAGGGTTCAAGGCATCATCGATTATATTAATCAAAACCCACTTAAAAATTGGCCCAAAGTGGTGAAAAACCTCCAGAAGTATTCATTTACCACTTACTTTCGCAATAACCAAAATGGGGAGTCCCTTTCACCCGGTGCCATGGAAATGGTAAAAGTCTTGTCGGATGTTGAAGGAGTTCCTGAATTTTCTTTTTTAGAATTGCTGCGTGAGTTTATGATTCTATTCAATAAGGAAGTTCAATTTTACGAAATTCCAGGTGGGATGGATCAGCTTCCAAAGGCATTTCTACCAGACTTGAAGGATGATATCATCTTCCATCAAAAACTTACAAGAATAGAACAAGGTAAGGATCAAGTGACTTTTTCATTTATTGACACCCACTCTGATTCAACATCTCAACTTTCCGCAGATTACGCTATTGTCACCTTGCCCTTCACGATCCTGCAATTTGTAGAAATTGAACCAAGAAGTTCATTCTCCCATGACAAGTGGAAGGCAATCCGTGAATTGCACAGCGTCCCGTCAACGAAAACAGGCATTCAATTCAACAGCCGTTTTTGGGAAAAACAAGGTTTATTCGGAGGCAAGACCATGACAGACCTTCCGATTCGACTGGCTTATTACCCCAGCCATGGTTTTGGAGAAAAAAGCGGAGTGGTCCTTGGCAGCTACACCTGGGAAGACGATGCCCTCATTTGGATGTGTAAATCCGAGGAAGAGCGCATCCAAGAAACATTAAAAGAGCTTGCTTTTATCCATGGGGAAGAAATCCGGTCTCATTTTGTCACAGGGGCGTCACACAGCTGGTCCTTGGATCCTTATGCAACCGGCGCCTATACCCTTTTCAAACCTGACCAGGAACTGAATCTTTATCCCGTAATATCCGCTGCTGAAGGCAGGGTCCATTTTGCAGGTGAGCACACCTCCCTCCCACATGGCTGGATCCAAGGTGCAATCGAATCCGGGATCCGAACTGCCATTGAAGTAAATAATCGACAAAAAGGATGAATCGATTTGATTCATCCCTTTTTTTAATTATTGTCCCGCCCAGACATCCTTTGCATATCGCCCGCTTCTTTCCAGCCCTGCAAGCCATTTCCTGGATTCTTCCTCTGTAGCGGAATGAACCCTTCCATATACTGCGATAAGTGTATTTTCTACATCTGGGGCCATTTTGCTTCCATCTCCACAAATGTATAAATGGCCGCCATGATCCAGCAGTTGTATCAGATGGTCCCCATCCTTCTCAATCAGATGCTGAACATATGTTTTCGGACAGTCTCCCATTCTTGAATATGCTGTGTGCAAGATGATGATCCCATCTTCAACAGCCATCTCCAGTTCGTCACGATAAAGAAAATCAAACTCGCTATGACGGCATCCAAAGTAAAGGTGTGCTTTGCCGAGTGCTTTTCCTTCCCTTTTCCACGCTGACCTAGCTTGGATAAATCCTCTGAATGGTGCTATGCCCGTACCCGGTCCGACCATTATAATCGGTGTTTCAGGACTTTCAGGAAGTTCAAATCCTGATTCCGGCGATGAAAGGAAGCATGTTACAGTGTCCCCTTGATCAAGCTGTGCTAAATAATTGGATGCAACCCCCTTGTATTCCCCATTTCCGCTCCAAGAATTTCCCCGTACTACACTGACTGTGATGCTGCCCGTGTCCTCATTAACTTTTGGAGATGAAGAAATGGAATAATACCTTGGTTTCATACCAGGAAGTAAGGCTAAAAATCCAGCGAAATCCATACTGACAGCCGGATACTTTTCCAATAGATCGAGCATGGATATTCGCTTGGATAAAACCATTTCTTTATATACACCTTTTTGTGTCAGTGCTTCCAATTCCTTTTTATGCGGCGGGCACTCCGTAGCAGCAGCCAATTCCCGAAGCTGGCTGCGCGTGGCAGGCTCCTGCAATTCCACAAAATTGGTCAACAAATCGAAAATGGAAATCGTCCGTCCCAAAGGCAGATGCATCTGCTTCAAGTTTCCATGATGAATACGGATGTGTTGATTTGCTTCAAGGTGGAAACGATTCATAACCCGCTCCACTAATTCACGGTCATTTTGAGGTATGATCCCGAGGTGATCGCCTTCTTTATACATATTACTGCTTGGCAGGGAGACCTCAATATGTCTTGTGCTACGGTTGCTGCCTTTTGCTTGCAGTTCCCGGTTTTCAATGACCCTTGCTGTGAAGGCGCGATGTGACTTGGCAATTGGCGTTTCAGCGGTTTCGTTGACATACTCGAGAGAAAATGCAGCCGCTGCATCGCTATTCACCTCTAGCTGGAGGTTAAATTCCATCGCAAGGCTCTCCCACAAATCGTCTCTCCAGGCTTCATACGTTGCTTCAAAATCATCGCTAGCATCCGCTTCTCCCCGCTCGCAGATGCGATACGCCCCATTACTGGACAATTTGGAATCAATGAATTGCGGGATTCTCTGATATGTTGTCGCCCAATTGGAATCTCCACAGCCGAATACGGCATATTTTATCCCCTCCACCTCTTTGCCTTTTGCCTCTTCCAGCCACTTCACGAACTGTTTGGCATTATCAGGTGGGGTTCCATTATAGGATGATGTGACAATCACCACTGCCCCTTTTGATGGCAAGTTCCCCATGTATGCATCCAGCTGTGCTACATTTGTTTCAAAACCCAGATTCATGCCGATATCTGCTAGATCCCGGGCTGTCCCTTCTGCCGTTCCCATATTGGAACCGTATAAAAAAAGTAATGGAGTCCCATGTGTTTGCGCTTTTTTTGGCTTAATCAACTTCAGTTTTTCATGGTCATTCACGGATTCGTCTGGCCCAATTGAACGATGTTTCGAACGGACCTTCAATGTAAACCCATCAGGCTTCAGCGTTAAAGTTTCTTTGACGTCTAGCTGATAATTTAAATGGTCGATAAAATCAAAGTGCTTCAACATCATTCCCAGGATCAACTTTGCTTCATGGAGGGCGAACTGCTGCCCAATGCATGCTCGCTGTCCATTTCCAAAAGGTTTAAAGGCGTGCTGAGGGATGTTGCTTAGATTTTCAAAACGCTCAGGTTTGAAATCCTCTACATCATCACCCCATACCGTACGATCGCGATGAAGCTGAGGGATCAAGACCATCAGTTGATCCCCGCGGTTCAAAGGATAATCGCCTCCAAGAACAACATCATCTTTTGCATATAGCGAAAAGGCCGGAGCCGTCGGCCATAATCGCAAGGCTTCATTGAGCACCATGCCTATGTATTTCAATTGTTTTACCTGCTTGTATCCAGGAACGGGATCGATGAGAACCGCTTCTGCCTCTTCAGCAGCTTTTTTCAATTTCTCTGGATTCTTCACTAAATAGTAAAGTGCAAATGAGAGTAGACCGCTTGTGGTTTCATGGCCGGCTATTAAAAAGGTGATAATCTGATAGCGAATGTTTTCATCGTCGAGTGCTTCTCCAGTTTCCGGATCTACACCATTCAGCATATGGGTGAGCAGGTCATTTTTCTGAAACCCGCTCTCCTTCCGTTCTGAAATGATTTTATCGACAAGCTCGAACATGTATTTCTTATCTTTTTCAAATTGGCGTTTTTTATTGACCATCAGCTTATCTTGAATTCCGAGGCGCTGCAGTTGTTTCATTGCTTCCTCCAATGCACGGACCATGCTTTGGATGAATGGATGGGGGTTCTCCTGATAGAAACTGTTGAAGCGGTAGTTGAAGCCGCACAGTCCAATCGTATCCAGTGTCAGCCTCGTCATATCCTCCGGCACTTCGATATGGTCATCCGGATTCAATCGCTCCCATTTTTGGATAAGTTGTACGGCAATGTCAACCATCATCGAATGATATCCCTTCATAGCCTGCTGGCTGAAGCTCGGAAGAAGGATATTGTGTGCCTTATGCCAGTTCTCTTCATGCGTCCAGCTCGTAAATAAACCGTCTCCAGTAAAAGCCCGGACATTCTTTAATGGTTGGCTTACATTTTTATCGAATTTGGATTCATCACAAGCCTCCTTGACAAGACGGTGCCCCGAAAGATAGCGAATGACCCTATTCGGCACTTCAAACCTGAAGATTTCACCATGTTCTTCTGCCATTTTCATCAAAGATTGCATCGGTTTTTCCTTGTCGATGACTGGCAGGTTCCTAAGGGGACCATATGTTTTCGGCTGGGGCATTTGCTTTGCTTCCATGATCAATCCTTCTTTCTTATTTGTGTTTTAGCCTGCAACGCTGTATTAAACTTTTTATTTATCGTTTTATTAATCTTATTAAATATTCTAATATCTAATCAAGCAGACAGGCTCAGCAGCAAATATTTGAAGAAAAAGAATAGAATGAATGCAGTGATAATCATTAGATGGAAGGTCATGACTTTAAATCTTGTTTTTTTCACAGGAAGAGCTTCTCCCTTTTTTCCAACAGAGCCACTGTAAATGAAATAATAATCGCTGATGAATAGAACGGCACTTACAGTCTTCAAAATGATATTTTTTAATATTACAAATGCCATGACAAGGACAAATCCTCGGACAAACATGATGGTGATGAATGAAACAATAATGAAAGAGGCTCCCATTTTCATTCCGGTTGGAGGATCCGGTGCTTCTTTTTCTTGATGATTCATCCTTTCCACAATGGCTTGGGCATTCATGATAAAGGTCAAGAAAATATAGCCAAGGATGATCCATTCGCTGCTGCTTAAATGATTAAACATGTTTGCAACCTCCTGACAATTCTATAATTCTAAAGTTCTTAATATTTTGGGATGACCACAGCATTGCAGATTTTTTCATAAAATTCGATTGGTCCTGCTCCGCCAAATACGACGTATTCATAGCCAATTTCCTTCATTTCCATTAAACAGGTGCAGACGAGATTGGAGCCGATCCCATTAGCGCGTTCGGTTTGAATGACACCCATTGGCCCATAATATCCCTTTTTCTTTTTGTAAGTATCATAGCAGGCAAATCCGATGATATCTTGCTGGTCATTCAATGCAATAAAAATAGGGACTTGAGTATTGACATTAAAACCCTTTTCGATGGTTTCCGCCCATTCATTGGAGAAATTCTTTTTGATAAAATCAATCAGGGGTTGTTTGTCTGTTGCTTCTGCTCTTTTAATATCTATGAAAGATGTTTTTTCTGGAGGTGTATACGAAGGCAAATGAGTAATTAAGTCTCTGGAGGTTGTTCCATGGGATAAAATTATCTCATTTTGCTTACTGGTCAAAATGGAATCGAGCTGTTTTGATAATATCAAAGCCTTCAAAACATGCCCCTCATTAAGATGGATTTGATTGTAGCGGTTCATGTATTCGATCGCCTGTTCCATGATGGCATTTACTTTCGGGGACACACGGCTTTGGAAAAAATCGTTACTGGTTGAAGTTTGACCGATGGGTTGCCCTGCAAACTCTCTTAAACTTAAAAAATCAAAATCCCCTTTTAGCAGGATTTCACCAAGCACACCAGACTTTTCCCGCAAACTGCCAATCAAAAGATGGACCGGCTGCAAAACCTTTCCTTGCCCCTCTTCTTCTGCAAACGTTAACACCCTCTTTAAACGATCCGTCAACCGATGCGTTGAAACCTGCAATTGAACCCCTCCATTTCATTTGTGGTGACAGGCACCATCCATTTTCTGGATGGTGCCTGTCACCCTATCAGGGATTATTTTCCATTATACAGAAATATAGTTCATTATTGTCGATCTTAATACTGAAAGTTATGTATAATCAGTAACAATTAACTTTTACTTTTACAAATACACGGATATTTGGACATGCAACAAGCAGCTTTACTTGCGATCATTAGAAGTAAAGTATTCCTTTAATATCGTTCGATGGCTGCCGACCATTTCTCCCGGGAATTCATCTTCATGAAAATATTGCAGCTTCGTCGATTCTGATAGATCCATTTCCATTGTTCCCTTTACATTTTTTGTCCAGTAAGCTGCAGTCACCACATAAAATTCGTCCCCATTCGCTGCAACGGTAAAATGATCTGGCCCTGAATAAACATTAATCAATTTCAATTCATCGATTGTCAGTCCCGTTTCTTCTAACACCTCGCGTTTTGCCACATCCTCCGTCGATTCACCAAGTTCCATTAGTCCTCCAGGAAGCCCCCAAACCCCCTGAGGGTACGTTCTCTCCTGGAGCAGAACCCTTCCTTCATCATCCACAATCACTGCGACAGCACCAACTAAAATCAACGGCCGATGGCCAACGAGATTCCTGATATCTTCTATATAACCCAATTAATACACTCCTTTCTTCACAGGGTGACAGGCACCATCCATTATTTGGATGGTGCCTGTCACCCTATCATAACACTTTCTAATTCACAATATTTACAAAACTAGAATTATAGTTAATAATATACATAAACTTTCCATGATTTACATCTAGGAACTATAGATAAAAGAGGGGTTTTATGAAGCAAAGATTTGAGCATCGTAGAAAAAAGAGAAAAAAGAGGCGTTTACGTATATTTTTCACTATCGTTACATTATTCTTTCTTTCCATTGCGGGATATGTCCTGTTTCAATATTATGCTGGAAAACAGGTGACCGCAAATGACAAGGACATCATCGAACCGCAGGCAAAAGCTGAATTCCACGGCCAGGAAAGCAAAGTCGGCAAGACGAACATCCTGCTCCTAGGTGTTGACGGCCGCGGGGCAATCGAAGATTCCAATTCCGATACGATGATTATCGCCCAATACGATCCTGATAAGAACAGTGTCAAAATGGTCTCGCTCATGCGCGATATGTTCGTCCGCGTACCTGGATATGATGGAAGAAAAAAAATGAACTCTTCCTTCCTTTTGGGCGGGCCGGAATTGACAAGACAAACGATTAAAGAGAACTTCGGAATCGATATCCAATATTATATCATGGTCAACTTTAAAGGCTTCGAACAAGCGATCGATACACTTGCCCCTGATGGAATCGAAGTCAATGTGGAAAAGGCGATGAGTTATCACATTGGCGTCAACCTTCAGCCAGGTTTGCAAAAGTTGAACGGAAAGGAACTATTGGGATATGCCCGCTTCAGGCATGACATTGACAGTGACTTCGGACGCGTCAAGCGCCAGCAAAAAGTCATCAAACTTGTATCTGATGAGGTCATGAGTGCCAATGGCATCCTGAAGGCTCCTAAACTATTAGGGGAAATCCAGCCCTACATCTATACAAACATGAGCTCAGTCGCTGAATTGAAATTCGTAAAAGACTTCCTCCTTCATCGTCCGTCTGTGACGGATACTATGTCATTGCCTGTTGAAGATGGATATGTAAATGATTATGATGAAGTATTTCATGACATTCTACGCATCGACGACCAAAAAAACCGTGATGCGATCAATCAGTTTTTGAATTAATAAAGGTGACAGGCACCATCCATAATCTGGATGGTGCCTGTCACCTTTTCCTTTGAACTATTTACATCCATCGATACATTTTTTTAGTCTTGCTTCTACATCCTTTGCTATTTCATCCAAGTCAGGGTCATCGGCTAGGTGAATTAGTGAACTTGGGTTTGGCATTCCGATTTTGGTTTTTCCCCCATCTTCATAGACAACAATTTTACATGGGAGAAAATAACCGACTTTTTTGTCTTTGCTTAACACTCTGACAGCTTCGTCCGGATTACAGACCTCCAATACACGGTATGCACTGGAAAAATCCTTGCCTTTTTCCTGAAGCTTCCCTGCAAGGTCGAAGTCCCAAAGCACCCCGAATTTTTCCTCCTTTAATTGATCTTCAAGGGCAGCAATCGCCTCTTCGATTCCTTTGGTGGTTTCCACTGTATAATCAAATTGCATTACGATCTCTCCTTATTTTGATTAATTGACAACTTCTCCGTCCCATTCTTCCATCCCGCCTTGCATAGACTTGGCATCCAAGCCGTATTCCCTAAGTAGTGCCGCAGCTTTTTCACTCCTCATCCCACTTCTGCAAACCGTGATATACTTTTCTTTTTTATTGAGTGTCTCTACTTTTCCCTCGAGTTGATCCAATGGAATATTTTCAGCTCCGGGGATCTTCCCTTCTTTTACTTCATCAGGTGAACGGACATCAATGACGTGTACACCTTTTTCTTTTTTTAACTTCTCTACTTCACTAGGTTTAACAAAGGCTTGCATTTTATCCCTCCAACGAATTTGTTTTGTGTTCCGCAGTAATACATATACCCAGTACAGTATGCAATAAACGTAATATATCTCCAAATTAAAAAAGAGCCCTCAAATGAGAACTCTTTTAAAATTTATTTCACATCATATCCTTGGTCTTCCACTGCTTCCTTCATGTTTCCCAGGCCGACTTTTTCTGCATCGTATTTTACTTCCACTTTGCCATCCTTCAAAGAAACCTCTACATCTCTTACTCCTTCTAATTCACCTAACGCTGATTTGACAGCTTTCTCACAATGTCCACATGTCATACCTTTTACATTTAAAGTAGCTTGTTCCATGTTGCATCACCTTTCTTATTTGATTTAAATTTCCTTTGATCTTAATCGAAGGTTGTTTCAAATTCAGTTTACTGCTAACCGACAGATGAATGGTGTGCCCTCAGAAGTCTCGCTTATTCTGTTCATACCGTTTTAAAGTTTTATTCTTTTCAAACGAAGCGAGTTTGTAACGACTGAGACCGAACTAAAGGCCATGGCTGCACCAGCGACCCAAGGAGCGAGAAGGCCCAGTGCGGCAATGGGAATCCCTGCAGCATTATAAGCCAGAGCCCAGAATAGATTTTGACGAATATTTTTCATCGTTTTTCCACTCAATTCAATCGCTTTAGACAGGAGCAAAAGGTCGCCACCCATAATGGTCACATCAGCAGCCTCAATCGCAACATCGGTGCCTGTGCCGATGGCTATTCCAATATCAGCTGTTGCCAATGCTGGAGCATCATTGATTCCGTCTCCTACCATTGCCACCTTTTTACCTTGGTTTTGCAGTTTTCTTACCTCGTCTGCTTTTTCTTCGGGAAGTACTTCTGCCATCACATGTTTAATCCCCACGTTCTCAGCGATGGCATGAGCTGTACGTTCATTATCCCCTGTCAGCATGTAAACAGAAATCCCCATCTTCCTTAACCGATGCACAGCTTCTTTTGCAGTATCTTTAACGGTATCTGCAACTGCTATGACACCTAGAGCTTTGCTTTCGATGGCCAGAATCATGGCTGTCTTGCCTTCCTGTTCATAGTTAGAAAGCTTTTCGTCAAATGAATCGAACGATATTTGATGGTCTTGCATCAGTTTCCTCGTTCCTGCTAAAAAACGGTTTCCTTCTATTGAAGCAATGATACCATGGCCTGGAATCGCCTCAAAATGATCGGTTTTCATTTTTTGAGCCCCAAGAGATTCGGAATATTGGACAATTGCTTCAGCGAGCGGATGCTCGGAGGATTTCTCTGCCGCAAGTAAATACGGCAATACTCTCTCGTCCAATGTTTCGAAATCTGTCACTACAGGCTTTCCATTCGTTATCGTACCCGTTTTATCCAATACAATTGCATCAATTTTTTGGGTTCCTTCCAAATGTTCCCCGCCTTTAAACAGGATTCCAATTTCAGCGCCTTTTCCGGTTCCAACCATGATGGATGTGGGTGTTGCCAATCCCAATGCACAAGGGCAAGCAATGACCAACACGGCTATTGCCACCTCAAGGGCTTGAGGAAGATCATTTGGTGTGACAAAATAGAACCAAATCAAAAATGTAAGAACTGAAATACCGACTACAATCGGGACGAAGTATCCTGAAATGATATCTGCCATGCGCTGTATTGGAGCTTTAGAGCCCTGTGCCTCTTCAACTACTTTGATGATGCCTGCCAACGCTGTATCATTCCCGACTTTTGTTGCTTTCATTTGGAGCCGTCCATTTTTATTGATTGTAGAGCCTATGAGTTGATCACCTTCGCTTTTATCGACCGGAATCGATTCACCTGTGATCATCGACTCATCCACAGATGAACTTCCCGAAGTGACCTCACCATCCACGGGAATCTTTTCCCCAGGCTTAACTATCAGGATGTCGTCAACGACTACTTGATCAATGGGCACCTTAGCCTCTGCGCCATTTCGAATGACGGTAGCTTCCTTTGCCTGAAGATTCAATAAAGAAGAAATCGCTTCTGTCGTCCTTCCCTTAGCCAGCGCTTCAAAAAGTTTCCCGACTAATATCAATGTGATCAGAACCGCACTGGTTTCAAAATATACGTGTGGCATATAGTCCACATTCAACGTGTGGCGTATTGCCTCAACAGTGCTGTAAAAGTAGGCAGCCGATGTTCCAAGCGCTACAAGAACATCCATGTTGGCGCTTTTGTTTCTTAATGATTTGTATGCACCAGTGTAGAACTGCCAGCCAATAATGAACTGGACAGGGGTAGCCAAAGCGAATTGGAACCATGGATTCATCATTAAGTCGGGCACTTTCAGCCCCAAATCCCATGGCATATGGCCAAGCATTGTATATAGCAGCGGCAATGCAAGTATGATGGATGCAAGAAGCTTCACTTTTTTCCGCTGGATTTCCTGCTCCTTATAGGATGCCTTGGATTCTCGCTGCTCCTTCAATTTCCCTTCATAGCCGAGTTTTTTTATTTTATTTAATATGTCTTCCGTTGCAAGTATGCCCGGCTGGTACTCAATGACGGCCGACTCGTCAGCCAGGTTGACTGCTGCATTACTGACACCTTCCATTTTATTGAGTACTTTTTCAATTCTGGTTGAACAAGAAGCGCACGTCATGCCATAGATATCAAGTTCAAGTTTTTCATTCTGAACACCGTAGCCTAATTTTTCTATCTTTTGAACAATTTTTTCCGGGATTACGTTGTTTGAATCATACGAAATAGATGCGGATTCCATCGCAAGGTTTACGTTCGCTTCCACCCCATCGATCTTGTTCAAAACTTTTTCGATGCGGGCCGAGCAAGATGCACACGTCATGCCTGTTATGCCGAGTTTTATTTTTTTGTCTGTCATATGATCATCACCCAACTCGTCATGATTTTGAAAACTGCTCGAATACCTTCATTAGTTCTTCAATCGATTCATCCCCATTGCCTGCTTCAATCGCACCGCGGACGCAGTGATGCGTGTGTTTTTCCAACAAATTCAAACCGACCTTCTTCATGGCAGCATTAATGGCGGATAGTTGGACTAGAATATCAACGCAGTAGCGGTCTTCGTTCACCATTTTCTGGATGCCCCTAACTTGCCCTTCAATCCGTTTCAATCGATTGATCAATTTTTCTTTATCTTCATTTGAACGATGTGTCTTTTTATCAGGTTGTTTCATTTCATGATCCATCAACCATCACCTCTTCCTCTTTACTATACCCCCGTATAGTATAAGTGTCAAATTTGATGCTTCGCTTATATCATACCCTTTCCAACCAAATATCAATCTAATAAGCGACCGTCTCAAAGTTAATCTTTATATCTTAATACCCTGCAGGCTACACGTATATTTTCTGCCCATGTTTACAAGAATAAAATATTAGAAAATCATTGATAATTTCATCTATGTTTGAACAAATTATACCGGGGTATCGAATAATAGATAATATTTTCCGGGAGGGATTCGATGACATTACTGACTACGATTGCTTATATTTCAGTTTTTTTAGGAATATTATCGGCGATCACTATCTTATTGGACATTATTAAACACCCGCAGCCAATGAAGATCATGAACATTGTTTGGCCAATAAATGGACTTTACTTAGGACCATTCGGAATATGGGCTTATTGGGTAATGGGAAGATCCAAGAATGACCACTCGCATCACCATGAAAACCACGAAGATGATTCTAGGGAAGGCCATGATCATGAAAGTATGCATGGCGACAAGCCATTTTGGCAAAGTGTTTTCGTTTCGACAAGCCATTGTTCAAGCGGTTGTACGTTCGGGGATGCAGTCGGGGTGCCCATTGTTTTCTTATCAGGGCTGACCATCGCAGGGTCAACACTTTTTGCCCATTATACCGTTGAATTCGTATGCGCCTATATATTCGGCGTCTTTTTCCAAGTTTTTTCCATCGTTCCGATGAGTCGAAAAATGGGGAATGAGATGAGCTGGGGAAAAGGGTTCTGGAATGCTATTAAAGCCGATACACTGTCTTTAGTTGCATTTGAGATTGGGATGTTCGGCTGGATGGCCATTGTCCATTATGTGCTATTTACGAAACCGCCTGAACCTAACACAATGGTCTATTGGTTCATGATGCAAATCGCAATGATTCTTGGTGCTATCACCAGCTATCCAGCGAATTGGCTGTTGGTCAAAAAAGGCGTAAAGCATGGAATGTAAAAGAAAAATGCGCTCTTCCTTATAAAGGGAGCGCATTTTTTTCGGAAAGTGAGTATAAAACAAAGTAAAAATTCAACAAACCGCAGATACCCATTGTTGGAACACCGGTGTACAATTCGATCACTTCCATTTGCATCAATCATTTCTCTTTCTCCTGATTTTTATATGTTTAAAGGTATGTTTTTGAAAATTTTGCTCATTATCAAAGAGTGAATTAAAGCTCCGATCTGATTTCTATAGATTATCAACAACAATATACGTCGTCCGGATAGGCCCGTGGACGCCTACGACGAGGTTCATTTCGATGTCAGCGCTGTTGCTTGGACCTGAGATGAAATTTATGCAGGATGGAACGTGCTCTCCTGCTTCAACTTTTTGATGAATATCCTTTGCAGACTGTGTCAATCTTGGGACAATGGTGCTTTTGGGAATGATGGCGATGTAGCTTGCCGGGAGCAGGCTGACCGTCCTCGCCTTTCCTGCGCTGCTGAATAATACAACTGTTCCCGATTCAGCCAGTGCCATATCGCTGATAGTGATTCCAATATCGGCCCTTTCAGCAATGTCAATGTTTTCTTGTCCGAGAGTTGCATCCCATTCATGAATCTCTACTTCTTCTTTGCGGAGTTGATTAAATTTTTCATTAAGACCCATTTTTTCAAAACGGTCATCGTCACTTGTCACAATGGTCTTTCCATCATATTTATCTATAGTTTGTTCCAATGCTTCGGGTAATTCTGATAATGAAACGCATAGGAAGTCAGTATGTATTAGTTCGCATTGATCTTTTAACACCATCATAAGTTCATCCGCATTCAGCCCATTCAGCACATCCCATTGAGGCTGAAGGTTCCAGCTTGGCTTCTGCACAGCCCTTTCAAGGCGTGTTCTTCCAAGAGCCTGGGAAACGTTTTTTAAAAAAATCTCTTTATTTTGAATGAGCCCTTTCATCGTTGATTCCCCCTTCCATGCTGCGATTTTTGAACCAATCCCTGAAACGTTCTTTCTCCGGTGCTGGAAATTCACGATTATCCGTCCATGCCTTTAACAGACCTGGACCAGAAGAAATCTTACCATCTTTCGTGAAAGGCTTTACAACGGATGGGGCAAGTTTCGTTCCCATTTTATAAAGATTTGATGATCCCATGCCCAATTCGAACCCCTTCATGGCTAGCCACTCCGCTAAATCATTTCTTTTATCCACCTCTATGATTTTTTGCCTGTGCCTGATCAATAACTCATGAAGCGGAATTTTCACCGGGCAGGCATCTGTGCAGGCTGCACAAAGAGATGATGCAAAAGGCAATTCTTTATAGTCATCATATCCGGCAAGAAGCGGTGTCAAAACTGCGCCAATCGGTCCTGGATAAATCGATCCGTATGCATGGCCGCCGATGTGGCGATAAACTGGACAAACATTGATGCAGGCGGCACATCTGATGCAATGAAGAGCTTCCTGGAATTCAGTGCCTAATATGTTGGAACGTCCATTGTCGACTATGACCAAATGGAATTCTTCCGGTCCATCAACATCCCCTTCGTCTTTTGGACCAGTCAATGCTGTGACATAGCTCGTCAGTTTTTGTCCAACAGCACTTCTTGTGAGAAGACTCACCATTACATCAAGTTCTTCCCAAGTTGGGACGATGCGTTCCATTCCCATGACTGTTATTTGTGCCTTAGGCAAGGCTGTCACCATCCTGGCATTCCCTTCATTCGTTACCAACGCGATCGAGCCTGATTCAGCTACTGCGAAATTACAGCCGGTAATCCCGACGTCCGCCGCCAAAAATTCCTTGCGCAGCTGCTCCCGGGCAAAAAGCGTCAGCTCATCCGGATCCTCTGATTTCGCATACCCGAGACGGTCTTTAAATACATCTCGAATCTGTTCCTTATTTTTGTGCAATGCCGGCGCCACGATATGAGAAGGTGGATCCTGTTCGTCTATTTGTAAGATATATTCGCCGAGATCACTTTCAATCACTTCGCATCCAATGTCTTCCAACGCCTGATTCAGACCTATTTCCTCGGTCACCATCGATTTCGATTTGACGATTTTTCTTCCACTACTCTTTTTCACTACATTCCGGATATATTGATTCGCTTCTTCTGCGGTTTGGGCAAAAAAAACATGGCCACCCCGTTGGGCAATGTTTTCACTTAATTCTCCTAAGTAAAAATCGAGATACTCCATCGTATGCTGCCGAATTTCTTTTGCCAAGCTGCGCCATGATTCCCAATCGCCAAGTTCTTCCGCCGCATTCAATCGATTTCCTTGGAGCCGTTCCTGCGCAGAGCGCACTGCCCCCCTCATGAATTGATTCCCAAGTCCTGTATCCACGCGTTTTGAAAACGCGCCCTCCCCGATTTTTATCGACATGCTTGTCCCTCCCGGCTGTTCAAGATTTCGGCTATATGCATCACTTTTATCGGCTTTCCCTTTCGTTCGATTCGGCCGCCGATATTCATCAGACAGCCTCCATCTGCACCAATCAGGATTTCCGCTTCTGTTTCATCGATATTGGAAATCTTTTCGTCAACCATTTCCTCCGAGATGCTGCTCATCTTTACGGAGAACGTTCCTCCGAAACCGCAGCAATCCTGCGAATTTGGCAGATTGATAAGCTCTAAACCTTTTACATTTTTCAATAGTTTAATAGGTGCATCCTGTACACCGAGCAGCCTGGTCATATGACAGGATGTATGATAAGTGGCCCTGCCAGCAAAGACAGCCCCCGTATCTTCCAATTTCAAGACTTCCACCAAGAATTGTGTCAATTCGTACGTTTTTGCTTTCAATTTTTGTGCCCTTTCCTGCCATTCGGGCTCATTTACGAACAGAGACTCGTACTCCTTCAACATGTAAGCGCAAGAACCGGATGGGGTGACAACGTATTCTGATTCTGAGAATACTTGAATCATATGCTTGGCTATATGTTTGGCCGCTTTTTGATACCCACTGTTAAATGCGGGCTGGCCGCAGCATGTCTGAGCCTCAGGGAAATCAACCTCGCATCCCAATCGTTCCAGCAGCTCAACCGCTGCCTTCCCTGCACGAACATAAAATAAGTCACATAGACAAGTAATGAATAAAGAAACTTTCATGGTGAGGAACTCCTTTTTTAGAATGATTTCCGATCTTCATTGAGTATAGCTTTCTCGCTATTTTATGGACGAATTGTTTAAAGATTGAAAAACAGCGATGTTATGGATATTTCTATTTTACAACATTTTGAAACTGAATATTTACTATCCTATTGATTTCCCCTTGGATCGAAGCAGAATGAATAACACTTCCGGGTCATTTGATAGATAAAAAAAGCCATCCAAATGGATAGCTTTATGCTTTTTTCACGTAGTACAACCTGGAAAGAACGATCCCAATCATTCCTAATCCGATAAAAAGGATCGCACGAATAACAATGGTCACATACTGAAGATCAAATAAAATCAGTTTTCCCAGTGTCAATAAAAGCAGCCCCATCCCAAGCAGTCTCAAGGCTTTATTGTTATATAGCACCCCCGCAATGAGGCAAACGGAAGCATAGATGGCCCAACTGAATGAGATGGACATCATTTCGATATTAAAAGTGTAGCCTTTTGTCAGGCTGCTGACCATCAACGTGATAAACGCAAGCTGCACCAATGTATTTACAGCAATGATAAAGTAATGGATTATCGCCTGATCCTGATAATATCTTTTTGTCCATAGATATAGTCCTGAAAGGGAAATCAATCCTGTGAACCAGAGAATAGTTTCCCAGCCCAGCTTGATTACAGGAAGCTCGACGAGGAATACAACATGCATCAGGACAGCGATGATGCTTAAGCCGATCATCATTTCCTTTTTCTCTTGATGGAAACGATTGTTCATTTCAATCAAACCATACATTGAAGCAATGAACCCAATCCAAACGAAGGTTTCACCACTCCAAAGCTTGTCGATCGGTTGGACCATGACCATCAATCCACCGATGATGTATATGATATATCCTGAAATCTTTTGAAGTTCAAGCTTGAATTTTTCACCAAGATACACTGCAGCAATCCCCTCAAGCAGAAGTGCTGCCATTGTTGCAGCTTGATCATTTTCAAATAGCTGAAACCAAAGCAGTCCTAGTCCGAACGTAGCAATGGATAACGACACGGACATGAATTCATTTCTGGAAGTTTTATTAGCAATGAAAGCAATCGTGCAATAAACAAGGACCATCATCAATAAGTATCCGTTAAATATCGTTTCAGGAAGCAACCCTGCCTTTGCCCATGCAGTAGTGAGGACAAAGCTGGTAAATAAGATCGGGATCGGCAAAAGAGTATCCAGCTTTTTGAAAAACACGGAATAGAAAATAAGAAAGTGCTGCATTAACGCTCCAATCGCAATCACGAGCAGGATATCCTGCTGATATTGATCCGGTGTTACAATAAAGAAAAGTGCCAAAACAAAATGCAAAAGCCCCGTCGCTATAAAAAATAAAAGCTTATATCCAGTGTGAATCGCAAAATATAGTAAAACGCCATAGAAAAATATTTCATAGATAACCCCAACAAAAGGCGGCCCCTCCTGCCCGGCAAGCAGGAATGGGATCAAATAACCCATAACCGCGAAAAGGATTGCCATCACTTCTGAACGATGGCGTTTTGATAAATAGATCCCCAATCCAATCCATAGGATATTCATGATAAATGCTGGAGCAGCCGGAATCATCCCATACAAGCTGTTCATGGCAAACGTAGTTAATATGAGAATCGACACAGAGCCCGTCAATAGTACTTTCCCCAAGGCTGAACGATCGTGCTTGAATTGCTTTTCTCCGATGAACATGATGATGCCCGCTGACACGAATCCCAATATCACCCGCGCGGTTTCCGTCAGGATGCTGTACTCCACAGCGACCTTGAATCCCCATACAACACCTAAGAGCAGAACGAATATGAAGATCCTCGGAAGCCAGACCCTTCCGATCGCGTATTCCCAGTCGATCGGTTCTGTTTCCGTTTTGGTTATGGAGGTGGCCGATTGATTATTATTCGAAGCTTTTTCTTTAAAAATAGGCTCTGTAGGCAGTCCACTTCTCTTTGTTTCCGCACCCTTCAATTCATGAGCAAGTCTGATTTCTTTCCCGCCTTCTTCTTCCCTAACATCCAGCCGCTTCTTAAGCAGCCGAACTTCATTTTCCAGCTGATGGACACGCTCTTCCAAATGCTCGAAGCTTTGCTGATCCACACGATCTCCCCCTTGAACTCCACTAATAAACCAATCTCAAATTCCATTAATATCCTATTTTTACATTATAGTTGAAAAAGGTGACAGGCACCATCCATTTATTGGATGGTGCCTGTCACCTTGAATTAATTCCCAGATCCAGGAGGAATGACGACAGGGTTGAAGTTGTCTTTTCCCCCGCCTCCGTTGTAGTAGAGCGGGACTTTTCCCGGGTGGAAGAGATCGCCTATCTTGACCGAATTGGAGATCTCAATCGGCTTCGAGCGCAGCGGGATAATGACATTCATTTGTATTTTTACATTGATATAAACTTCCAGGTACGTATTGTTAATTCCGGTTTCAACGATTTTGGTTTCGACATTGGATGTGACAGCGCCGAGAATTTCCAATTTAACAGGGATTTTCGGTCCTAAATTAGAGAAGAGCGTTTGCTTCGTGGCCATTCCAAGCGGTACATAATATACGATTCCGTGCTGCTGTTTCGATTCTTCATAATCAATGTTTATATCCCGGTACAAATCTTCTAAATCATCAATCTCGCCATTTTCCATTAAATCCAGGTATTTTTGTACCCTTGTAGTCGCTTCTGAGATGACCCTATTATAAATTTGAGGGTTGAAGCTATAGGATAAATCATCACCAGACCCACGAGTGACAATCAATTTATCGATATCGATATTTTCCGAGATTTTCTTTGAAATGGCATCATTGATTGCTTGTGAGCCGAATTGCGTCGCCTTCGTTTCGGCTATGCTCATCAGGATGGGTTCGATGTTCTTATTTATTACAACTAAACTGATTGCAGTCGAGAAGCAGAAAAAGATAAAAGTAATCAAAAACACGTAGCGAAAAGGCAAGGGACCATATTTCCGTTTGAACTTGCTCTTATTCTTCCTAAGCACAACACCCCTCCTCGCTTTAAATTATATGCATGGACCAATCAAACAATATCCAAAAATAAAAAAGGGTGACAGGCACCATCCATTTTCTGGATGGTGCCTGTCACCCTTTTCGTGGGGTCTTCAATACTCCTATTCATGATAAACTTCTTGAATTTTTTGCATACCCTCTCATCAATATCTGAAAATCCTTGGTTTCTAAAACTTCTATATGATTGCGACCAGCCATATTTATAAGTTTTTCATATAAGGAAGATGGCTCAAACCGCGTTAACTTAATTCGTGAATCATCCATCATATAGATAACCGCTCGCCTGGTAGCCCATCCGACACGCATACATTTTATTCTTTTGATTTCAGATACATGAATGGCTCGTTGATATAGGACCCTGTTCAAAAAAGTAACACGATAAACAACCTGATCATCATTCATTTCAATTTCAATTTCGATCTTGAGGAGACCAATAATAAAAAGTGCGGCAATTGGAAAAATAATTCTCCAATGACGATCGATGCCATCTACCGTGATGGTACTGCCAATAAATGATAAAACGAGGATGAAATATAGCGGCCATTTTCTTCTCTTTGAGTAAAACTTCATCATTTCCACCTTCTAGCGTCATTTCATTCCTCCAAATTATACCATATTTTCAGATTATTGAAATTTTGACTTAAATCATTGTGTAATAAAAAAATGAATTTCTGATAAATAGGTTTGACTTTGACGCAGCGTGAAGGTGTACAGTTAAATTGTCAGGAGGTGAGCACGTGGAATATACAGTCAAGAAGCTGGGCCGATTGGCTGGAGTCAGCACTAGGACTTTACGATATTATGACGAAATTGATCTTCTTAAGCCGGCAAGAATCAATTCGTCTGGCTACCGGATATACGGTCAAAAAGAAGTAGATCGGCTGCAGCAAATCCTTTTTTACAGGGAACTAGGTGTTAGTTTGGAAAAAATAAAAGAAATCATGACATCACCATCCTTTGATGGAGCAAGAGCGCTTCAAGAACACCATGAACTGCTCCTCGACAAGCGCAGGCAATTGGATCTTCTCATTAGAAATGTTGAAAAGACCATTGCAGAAAAAGAAGGGAGAATGAAGATGACGAATCAAGATAAATTTGAAGGCTTTAAAAAGGAAATGGTTGAAGATAATGAAAAGAAATATGGTGAAGAAATACGGAGCAAATACGGAAACGAAGCGGTCGAACAATCAAACGCAAAAGTCATGAACATGACCGAGGAACAGCATAAAGAAGTCACTCGAATCTCTGAGGAATTGGCGGATACGTTGGCAGCAGCATTCAAGTCCGGAAATCCGGCTGGACCCCTCGCTCAAAAAACGGCTGACCTACACAAACAATGGCTGATGCATTATTGGAGTCATTACAGCAAAGAAGCGCATGCAGGTCTTGCTCAAATGTATGTGGATGATGAACGCTTCAAAGCAAATTACGACAAAAATCAACCTGGTACAGCAGAATTTTTACGGGATGCCATCCATATTTATACCGGTGTAAAGCAGTAAAAAAAGGGGCACCATCCATTTTTTGGATGGTGCCTGTCACCCTTTTCTCATCCCAACATTCCTTTCAGTGATTTAAATAATTTCATGGCTATTCGGTTTTGAACATTCATTTTGTGCTTCCCTTTATATACGGTGAGGTTTTTCCCGTTCTTGTTAGTCATTTTCTTTTCTTCCATTATGCTCTTCCTCCAGCTGTCTTTTTTATCAACATATCCAGAAGAAGCGTTTTTTATGACGAAATAGAAAAAAGAGCAATCTCTGAATGGATTGCTCTCTATCTATTTGCGATAAGCTCAAGTGCTCTTTTATTCATTTTTCGGATATCCCGGGATGTTTTGCTTGTCGACTGTTTGGTGATTTTGGTGATTTTCAACTTATCTTTATCGTTTATTTTCTTTTCCTTGTTTTTCATCTTTAACCCTCCCTGTGAGAAGTGGCCTCTCTATTATTATACCACGATTTTAATTGAATGAATCATAGAGATACACTAAATTTGCAATATGGATTGCATCGACTTCAAGCAATATTCCATTTTGATTATGTAGGACTGCCAGAACCATGTTAGCCGATGATGGATATGCCGGAATGATCATTAAATCTTCTCCATCCAAGGACACGATTTCTGATTCAAACAACATAACAGCTATATCATCTGTATCCAGTTCTTCAATATTATACGTATTCGTGATTGTGGAGAGTGTACTTCTTATGGAAGCTCTAAGCTCCCCTTCTTCTATGGAATTACCCAGTTCATAAACGAATACTGAAAGACCGAATTGTTCTGCGTATATATTCAAGTACTGATGCAATGTCACCGGTTCACCCTCGAATGGCAAAGTGGTTTGCTGAAGCATGTAGGACATATAATTCGTTTTCTTTACCATATTACGTTGGATGGCATCATTTTTTTGTATCGTATCCTTAAAGAAGTCCCCATATTGAAACTCTGTATTCCATATCTTCATAATACTGGGTGTCAGCAAAACTGATATGTCAATGAACACAATGACAGCAGCTAATTGCAATATCAGCTTCCAATCAGCCGGTTCCAAATCGCCCACAATCACCCCAATACCCAAACCGACCACAAATATTACATAAAACGTCTTTCTCAACATCCGCAGCACCAAGTAATACTCCATTTGTCGGAAAACTGAAAATAACCATATCCCAACGATATAAATCAACAATACTGCCAATAACATTTGAACATACATCGGCTAAAGCTCCAATTCTATATTATTTTTTTTGGTGACAGGCACCATCCAGAATATGGATGGTGCCTGTCACCCACCTCATCCTAGTTCCTTCAAGTAATGCTCGATTTGTTTGCTGTAATTATTTAAGTCTTTTTTGCCGGTGTCATTAATGGAGTAGATTCCTCTTTGTACCCGCTCGAACCACCCATAGTAGTTTTTGTTCAGGATGGACAAAGTTTTTTCACCGGTTCCCATTTCCCTGAGTGCCTTCGGTGAAAGCGGGCCGAATTTGTCCAGATAACAGCCAATTTTTATGCAGCTCTCTTTATAAGCGGTCAAGATTTTCGTGCCTGTGCTGCCGCCTATGTTATAATCACCGTGCCGGCCGGCGACTTCCCTGATCAATAGCTCACGTTTTTTCTTGTTCGACTGTTTGCTTCTTTTTCGATCGAAAGGAACAGGATCGATTTGAATATCCACTCTTTTTATGCCCCGTCTGAACGAAACCAAAATCAGTCCTAATTCCAAACGCCTCACGAGATGGCATAAATCCCTCCACTTCTTGGAGCGAAGGCTATGCGTCGGTCTAGGTATAGCTATATATACTAGATTCGTCATTTTTTGGCGCTTTGTGGCTTGCACCAACAAATCCATATTCAGTCTCAGCTTCATTTCGACGATGATCAGTTCATCGTCCTTCACCGCAGCAATATCACAATCCCTTACTTCACCATACACTTCATAACCAAGCTTGACGAAGTGCTTTTGAATCGGAGGATATAGATCAACTTCAAAAATCCTTTCATTTTCCTTCATTTTTATTATTACCATCCTTTAATTCTACTAATCTTCTAAAAATCCACCTAATTTCATGATATCATTCGATTATACATAGGTAAAAAAGGGAATATCCCTTTTAAGGAGGAATTGTTCATGCTTTGGACCATAATCGGAATCATCATACTCATATGGCTTATCGTCATTGCCCTGAAACTTGCAGGGGCCATCATCCACCTATTGCTGGTGGCTGCCGCCATATTAATCATCTATAAACTAATGGCACGAATGAAGAATCGTTGACTATACATTAATCAAACGATAAAAGCTGGTCCTTTGTAAATGGACCAGCTTTCCTAATTATCATAGTAAAGATCATGTGCAAGGATTTAATACACCGATCTTTCGTCCAATTTTTTCTTCGTTTCTTCGTTAAATAATATTACATTCTTTTGAGTTGAATCCTTTCCTTGAAAATACCATAATGCCAGCTGATCCACATGATATTGGACTGCCTTGACACCAAGCTTCGATTGTAAATCGATCCATTTTGCGTCTATCCCATTCACCTTGATCGACTGATTTTCTTCATTTGGTAGCAAACCATACACTAAATCTCCTTCTGTCGCTATGTTGCTGAGGATATCATTCGGCAGATTTGTTCTCACCGGTGAAATCCTCGACTGAATGACCTTCCATCCTAAAAGCCCTTTATGAAGCTTGGCAGCGCCTAAATTGTGTTTGCTGTCGATAAAAAAGTATAGTGCTTGATCGCCTTTTTCCTCAGCAGAAATTGAAGCCAAAATATCTTCATCGACATTTTTCAATGCTTTTTCCGGCTCAGTAAATGAAACTGATCTTTCCTTTACGAATGCCGAACATAAAAAGTATGCAGAAAATACGATCAGCAAAATGATCGAAATTTTTATGGATTGTTGTTTCATCATTTTTCCACCTCTTCGCGATTGAATCAAAATGTCATGATTAAACTATTGGTGCCGCAACAAATAATAGTAATGTTATAAGCAGTAATGCTAGACTTAACTTTCCCGATAGTTTTTTATGTTCCTTCCTGCGGTAAAACCCTGAAAATTGTAGCCGGTTGCGATAAAGCACAAAAATGCAGATCAGGATTGCAGACTCTAACAACCAACCGCCTTCAGGGGCAGCGAGCGACACCCCTAAAAATTCGTATAATTTACTGATCAATATCAACGATCCCCCACCAAAGATTATTATGATGGCGATGATTCGAAGCAGTTCCAAAAATGCTCTTGTCATGCTGCAATAACCTTTCCTTTCTATAAAACTTTAAGATGGGTGAAGCTTCATTATTGGACGATCCCCACGGACCTCCAATGGGCGCCTCCATCCACCGTTTTGAACAAGCCTGTTTCCGAAAACCCATACCCCTCTGTACTCGATACAAATTGAAAATCAGCCTCTGGAAAGGAGGCAGGCATTTCCATCCATTCCTTTCCTCCATTATCGGTACGGAAAAATTCATTTCCACTGGCCAACCAGCCATGTTCCAAGTCTGAAAAAGACATTGTAAAATTATCCTTTTGAAAAAATGGATAGGCTTGTTCGCTGTATACTGCAATCGGAATCTCAGATTCGGCATATTTTTCCCAGCCAGTCCCTTTGGAATAATGAAAGATCCAAAGCTTGGCTTTACCTTTTTGAAGGTTTTTTGGGAAACGTATTGCTGCCATCATTCCTTGCTCCCCAAAAAAGATGGGCCGATGATAATCGATTTCCTCGCCATCAATTGTTTGAATCAACTTGATCGATTTCCAAGATTCTCCGCCGTCAATCGATTGGAATAAAGAGGTGGTAGATGGATCGAAATAATCTGTACCCTCTTTTACAGATTGCCCGATACTCCAAATAACCTTTTCATTATATGGATAAATCCATTTTGCTGTTGAGTTGGAAAAACCCTTCAACTGCATCTCCTTCCAATTCTCTCCGCCATCGCTCGTACGGTAAAGTTTGTAAGGCAAGACTCCTGCGGCTTCGTTGATTTCAGTTGTATACAGCCACCCTTTGCTGGAGTCGATGAACTGGACATCTTCTATCCCATTGCCTTTTAAATGATTCAATTCAAGTCTCTTCCAAGTTTCTCCTCCATCTGTTGTAAAAAATTCTTGAAATTCCCCTCTAGTTTTCCCATGGAAAAAAACCTTGGCCACTTTCTCATTGACAAACACATACTCTTTATCTGAATTCCCATCAAGTAGCTGTGAAGGCGTCACGTCTTGATCATGCATCCATCCATCATTCGTTTTCAGTATGTGATTCACATCATCGACGGACCACCCTGACTGTCCGTCAATCATTTGCAAATGATTGACATGATATATTTTTTGCTGGATAGTCAATCCCTGTTCATCATGAAAAAGTCCAGCGGCTGAATTCTTGAAATAAGCCGCATTTTCTTTTGGAACATCCTTTACTGTAAAAATCCCACTCTCCAAAAAGGAAATCCCCATGAACAATAGAACGGCAGCGGGAATAACAATCGCACCAGCGAAGACAGTCATGAATGGCTTTCGCTGTCTTTTCAAGCGAGTGTGTTCGGAAAGGTAATGAATTTTACCTTTTAATCTTATTTTTTCATATTCCTTAAAAACAGGCTCCTGACTTATATAAACATCAATCGATTTTTTAAATCCATCATGATTCAACGAGGAAGCCTCCTAACTTTTGTTCCAGGATCTTTCTGCCGCGGGTCAAACGTGTCCTTACTGTTGATGGGTTTACATTTGTGATTGCTGCAATTTCTTTCAACGTAAAATCCTTATAATAAAATAGCAAAATCACTTCCCGGTATTTGATGGGCAATCCGAAAACCTCTCTTGCAATTTCAGAATCATTCTCCTTCAAAATCAACTGTGTTTCGAGGCTATTGTTGATTTCTGTTTTTGTCAGAATCGTATTGGTCAATATGACTTTTTTGTAACTCCAGGATTTTAAATAGTCCTTCGTTTTATTGATGGCAATTTTATACAGCCATGTTTTTACACTGGAACGCCCTTCAAACGTGTCCATTTTTAAAAATACAGTGATGAAAACCTCTTGCGTCAGGTCCTCCGTCAACTGCCAATCTTTCAAATAGCTATATATGATCCGCTTCACTTCTTCCCCGTAATCATCAATCAGGGTATGAATGAAATCTGTATTGCTTTCCGATTGAATTTTTTCATACAACAAGACCACCTCAAAACGATTCAATTTATTTATAGAGGCCATTATTCATGGAATAGTGACGTGATTGTAATTTTTTCCTTTAATATCACCATAACCTTTAGGAAAATTGTGGTAAAATTCATTATAGATATAGTGTAGCATTTTTTCCTTCATATCTTAAGGTAAATTTCTTAAGCTTTTCTTAAAAAAGAATTATGTATTGTGGAGGTATTGGTATGAAAACCTATCATTTTATCGGCATCAAAGGAGCTGGCATGAGCCCGTTGGCACAGATTCTGTGGGATATTGGGGTGAGGGTCCAAGGCTCAGACATAGAAGAATACACCTTTACTCAAGACGGACTAATTAAAAGAAACATTCCTATTTATTCTTTTGACGAAGAAAATATTAACGAGAATGAAATGCCTTCAACGAGTCACACCCGGAAGTTCAGAGAGCAAAGGAATTAGGTCTTGAAATTTACCGCTACCATGAGTTTTTAGGGGAGTTGGCGGAATCATATCATAGCATTGCCGTGACGGGGGCACATGGAAAGACCTCGACGACTGGATTATTATCGTATGTATTTAACCAATGTCAGCCTACTTCATATTTAGTAGGTGATGGGTATGGCAGAGGTGAAAAGAACAATCGTGATTTCATATTTGAAGCATGTGAATATAGACGGCATTTTCTTTCCTACAAACCTTCCTACGCCATATTGATCAATATCGACTTCGACCATCCGGATTATTTTGATGGGATCGATGATGTATTTGATGCGTTTCAAGCCTTTGCTGATCAAGTAAAGGAGGGCATTTTGGCTTATGGAGATGATCCCCTCGTCAAAAAATTAAAATCTTCGGCTCCTAACACTTATTACGGACTTGAAGCAGGGAATGACATTCGCGCCGTCAACATCCAAACTTCATCTGCCGGCACCACCTTTGATGTTGAAATCGGCGAGCAATTCAACGAAACATTTTCCATCAACACCTTTGGCAAACATAATATTCTTAATGCCTTGGCAGTGATCGGGATGGCCTGGATCCAGAACAAGAACGTCGAAGAAATTCAAAGAGGATTAATGGATTTCAAGGGCGTCAACCGGCGATATGCAGAGAAAATAGTAGGTAATCAAATTCTGATTGACGACTATGCCCATCATCCTGCAGAAATTGAAGCAACCATACGCGCGACAAAGGAAAAATATCCTGATAAGCGCGTCGTGTCCATCTTTCAGCCGCATACATATTCAAGGACAGAGAAATTCATCGATGCCTTTGCCCAATCGCTATCTTTGGCAGACCAAACGTTCTTGTGCGACATATTTGGCTCTGCGAGAGAAAAACAAGGCAACGTATCGATCGAGGAACAAAAAACAAAATTCCCGGTGCGAGGCTGATATACATGATGACAGTCGAGGAATTATTGGTCTATGAATTAATATTTTGCTCATTATGGGCGCAGGCGACATACAAAAAGTTCAACAAGCTTATGTGGAATTGGCTAAACAGCCGCAATCGGAATAAAATAACGTAAGCCGCTTGTTTCAATCACAAGCAGCTTACGTTTATTCAAAATCATAGTCATTTAATATTTTTTTCGTAAGGACATCATATCCCCTCTTGTTCGGATGGAGGGAATCGCTGAAATATTTAGAAGTTTTCTCTTTAAAAAGACCATTCGTTTGGATAAATTTGATATGATCATACGGTTTTATGAAAGCTCGGCTTGTCTCATTCCAATTCTCTACGACTTTTTCAATTTTATCGGAGTCTGGATATGGATTGTATAAGCCTAGAAATAATATTGGTGCATCAAGATTCTCTTCCCGGATGATGTTTAATATCCGCTTTAAATTTTTCTTGTAATCCGCTTTGCCAAGCATGATTCGGTCATGTTGCAGCGGATTAAGATCTCCGCCATTGCTTTTTACCAAATCGTTCGTTCCGATAAATAGGATAATGTTATCTGCCTGGCTCAACTCCCCCTTTACTTCCATACTGCCTAACTGGTGCAGGAGTCCATCCGTTTGCTGTCCAGGAATACCAAAGTTATGAACCTTTACCGTACCTTTTTCCTTTTTGGAAAGAAGCTTCTGCAGATTTTCAGCATAGCCATTTCCTGATGAATCTCCGACGCCATAGGTCAGGGAATCACCCAGCGCCACTATTTCCTTCTCATTGCTGGACTTTACATGATGCTCTTGTTTGATGGTGACCATCCAAATTAGTATTGCAAGAATGATCACTGTCGCAATTCCAACTAATATTCGTCGTGCCATAAGAACCTCCTATGGACACATAGCTTCCCGTTTCATCAAGTAGTGAAACTAGCAACATTTAGGAGGCGAATCCTTGATATAAATTAAGTTTCTATGATTCCGAGAAAGGGTGCTCGCTTTCCGAGGGGCCTCACACGATGTGATGTCGTTCGTCGTGCCGAACTTAATCGAACATCCGCCCAACCTCTCCTCGCTCCGCTGCGGGGTCTCACCTTGCCCGCTGATTCCTCCGGAGTTCACACTTTCCTCTCCAATCAACATCATAGGTTGAATTTATTTAATAAATAACTGTGAATCATCTTTGAGAAAAAAGAATGTAAATTCCTCACATAAAAGTTTGTTAATTTATTGGGATATACGAACTTTTATCGAATGGTTCTATGTGCTGCCATTCCGTATGTACGCATACAAAAAGAAATAAGACTCACTGGCTTAAACCAATAAATCTATCATCAAATTTCCCTTATACACGATTCAGATTTTTCTTATGCGCCACATCCCCCTCCATCACAACACATATCTCATCGTTCTCCACATCGATTTCAACGATTGATAAGCTTGTATCATGGATAAAAGTCGTTCCCCAAACTTGTTCAATCGGGAGCCCCTTTACTATCGCTAATAAGCTTTTTATTGTAATCGTATGGGTAACAACCAGGATATCCCCTGCAGATTGCTCCATTTTCACACGCTCTAAAAACCTCGAAACACGTTTACGCAAATCAGAAAAATTCTCACCGTTAGCAGACTTGAATAAATGCGGTGTACTGCCAAAGGAATGATAATCAACTGCAAAGTTTTCTGTAATATGAGTTTTAGTCTTGCCTTCCCAATCGCCCATATTCATTTCTCTCAAATCATCATCATAAGTAATGAGAGTCTTTCTCCCCTTACATATGAGTTCAGCTGTCCTGGCCGTTCTTCCACTTGGACTTGCGTATACTGCTTGAAAGGAGATATCCTTTAATCTCTGTCCTAAACTAAGTGCATGGTCGATACCATTTTGAGTTAAAGCTGAATCTTTCCATCCCTGCATTCTTTCTTCTGTATTCCAAACGGTTTGTCCGTGCCTCGTAATAAAGAGTCTAAACATGTTCATTTCTCCTTTTTCCGTTTCTCATTTTCCAAATAAAAAAAATGATTCTATAATCTCTCCAATTTCAGTCAGGAGCGCCTCCAGCTGTTCCCAGTCTATAAGAGGATCAGTTGATTTCACCATTCCGACAACTGTTATACACCGATCATCCAACATTACATAGCCAACATCATTACAGACTCCTTCCAGTCCCCCCGTCATATGAAGCCACGGACTCTTGAATCGAAACCCATCTCGATCCTCTTGAGCTTTCATGGCTTCCATGATGATCTTTGTTTCATCTTTACTTAAAAAACCATTCGTTAATATAGCATTTAGAAAATCAAATATCGCCTTGGGTGTTCCGCGATTTTTCAATTTCTCTTTATTATCACAATCTATATGTATGTCCAGACCCATTTCGACAAGCTGTTGATTGATCTCCTTATCTGAAATAACATTATTTAAATTCATGTACGCTTCGTTAACATGGTATTTGATAGATTTAGATACGTCATTCACTGAAGCATGATTCTTCAAAGCAAACACAGCCGTAATCCATTTCGCCAAACTCGCTAATGGAAATTGTGCACATTCATTGATGGAGAAGTTCCCTCCTGATTTTGAATCATGTATGCACAGACCTAACTGCATATTTTCAGGGATTATTTCAATGATTCTTTCTTTTAGTTCCATATCACACCTCAATAGCTTCCCAGTCTTCCAATAGCGACCAGGAAATTTCCGGTTCTCCGTTATTTGATTTCATCGAGCCACAATATGTACTTTCATCATGAGCACCTAAATGTTGGTAATGGTAGATAATTTCTTTTGTTGTGGCTGTGATCACATGATCGGGTAGCGATTTGGGCGTACACCAAAACAGGGATCCTTCTTCACTCTCTTGCAAATCAACCCCAGGTAAAACATTACCGACAAAAACATATTGCATCCTGACTTCCTGAAGCGCTTTCATTCTTAAAACAATATATTTCAGCCTTAACTCATTCAGAACGTCTTCTTTTAGCCCTGTTTCTTCTTCAATTTCCCGCAAACATGCTTTATGGGGATCATTCATTTCCCCATATTCCATATGCCCCCCAATCGGGAGAAATAGATCTTTGAAAAGCGAGTCTTTCTTCTTTTTTTGAATAAATAACATTTCCTCTTTCGAATTGAATAATAAGGCGACAGCCATTTGTCTAAGTTTCATAGGAACTTCTCCTTCTAAGTAAAGTATCCTCACCTTCCATCAGCTGCTCACGAAACCATTTTGGCCTCGTTCGTTTAAAGCCATCATGATCAATGATCACCCTCCGCAGCCGCTGGACCATTTCTTCTGTATTTTTTGGATCGAATTTCAACACCCAGACAATCGAAGAAAAGATGCTCATCGCTGTATAGACTGCATACAATGACCAAAAATCTTCTGGTGCTCCTTCAGCGAAATAGCCTTTGACTTGCCCGACCGAAAAAGGCACACTGACCTCACTGGTGAAAAGGGCGACTTTCACAAAATCATGTACAGGATCTCCCCAATCAAAATTGGAAAAGTCAATAGCACCGGCATACTTTTTATTTTTCACGATGATATTGCCTAAATGAAAGTCGTCATGCTGAAATCGATTCGGCCGACCTTGGAGCAAGTGCTTATTATTCTCAATGCACTCGAGAATCTCCTCATCTCCATCCACATGAATGCCGCATGTCTGATAGGCTTGTACATATCTCTCATGCTTTCTCAAAGCTCTGTCATACCATGGTTCAACATTTGAAGGAGCATGAAATTTATTCATTCTTGCCAGCTCATTGCCAGCTTCGATTCCTAATAAATATTGCTCCGTTTCATTTAATTCATGGATTATGGTGGCAGCATCATCCCCTTCAATAAAAGAATAAATCGTGTAGTAGATTCCTTTTTCATCTAATATTCTTTTTTCAATGGGCAAAGGGGTTTGAATCCCTGTTCGATGCATCTCTTGCAGGATTTCAAATTCCACTACTTTTCTCTTGAACACTTCTGCATTGCCAACCCTGAGAAGATACCTATCGTTATTAAGTGATAGGACATACTTTTCATCAGTGTAGAAGCCTTGGTTGATTGCTTTGATTGTGTCAGCCTGTCTCACTATTTTGCTTGAATCTTTTATTAACTTAATGACGTCCATTTTGTTTTCCTCACGGATATTTATTTGTGATGCTCTCAAGATTTTCTTTTAACTACGGGTTCCACGGAACCGCTGAAATAGGCACTCATGGACTACGCTTCTTCCGATCTATCCCTTCACTTCGCTCCTTACTTTCATTCATGGAATTTTCCAGCATTTCAACAAACAGGCGGTTTTCTCTGGAAAACCGCCTGTACAGTTAATATCCCTTCTCCTCTAGCTTCGCCAATTCATTATTGATGTCCTTCAATTGCTGAAGAATTTGTTTGTTTTTGTCGGGATCGTTTTCTTCCAGATGAATAAGCTGTGTATAGCGAAGCGCCAATTGTTTTTTAAAACCTTCAAGCTCTTTATCCTCCATAGATCGTTCAGATTCCTTTTTCCATTCATGATAGGCTTGAAATGTGTCCTTGAAATCATGAACATTTCCGTCTTCAATAGCAAGAATCCGGTTTGCCATCTTCTTTAGTAAATATGCATCATGAGAAACGATGACAACCGCTCCTGGATAGCTTTCCAATGCGTCATCAATCGTTTCTCTTGAGGGAAGATCAAGATAGTTGGTCGGTTCATCCAGCACGAGCAGGTCTGCTTGAGAGAGATATAGGCGAATAAAAGCCAGCCGGCACTTTTCCCCCATGCTCAGGTTCTTGATGGTTTTATGAACATCCTCTTTTCGAAACAAAAAGCAGGCGAGCAGCGTTCGCGCATCCGTTTGCGTCATCTGCGGAATGTCCAGCAGGCTGTCCAGAAGGGAATGATTTTCATTCAGCTTCTCCACTTCCTGGGCAAAATAGCCGACCTTCAGCTTTGGATGACGTTTAATCTCACCGGTTTCAGGCATAAGCTCCCCGATCAAAAGCTTTAATAGCGTGGTCTTGCCAGAACCATTTTTGCCGATGACGGCAATCCGGTCTTCTTTTTTAACCTCAAAGGAGAGCCTGTTGAATAATCCTGGCCCATTTGGATATGAGAATGATGCATGTTCAACCGAAATCAGTCTTTTTGCAACCATTTCACTATGTTCAAAGGCTAGATTGATTCCTTTTTTATCCTTTGGTTTTTCCACTCTTTCACTTTCCAACTTTCCAAGTGCCTTTTCCTTGGACTGTGCCCTTGTGATATTTTTCATTGCTCTCTTTTTGGCAAATGGATTTCTCTCGCCTGCAGATTGGTGTGCGATGGCGAACCATTGCCGATACTTCCGGATGGTTTCCTCGAGGTTTTTCCGCTCTTGTTCTTGTTTTTCATAAAGGGCCGTTTGGGTTTGGCGATCCAGTTCCTTTTGTTTGATAAAACTTGTGTATCCTCCGTTCACCTTCATAATGCTTGTCGGTGTAAGTTCCATCGTCGAATCTGCCACCGCATCGATAAATGCTCGATCATGGGAAATGAACAGGATGGTTCCCTTAAATTTGAGCATCCAATCTTGCAGCCACTGCAACGACTCATCATCCAGGTGGTTGGTCGGCTCATCGAGTACCAGAAATTCTGGATCGTTCATCAATACCCTTGCCAGCTGCACCCTGGTTTTTTGTCCGCCACTCAAGCTTGCAAATGGCTGCCCCCAAAGTTCCTTTGGAATGCGGGCTTCTAGAAGATTCCTCTCCACTTTCGCTTCCCATTCGAAGCCGCCAGCATCCATATACTGCTGAAGAATCATACTATAGCCCATTGCTTGAGCAGGCAGCTTTTTTTCATACTCCTGAAGTCTGATTTTCAGTCCACGCAACGAATTGTTTTCCTGTTCCACAAACTCTGTGACAGTCTCCGATTCGGTGTAAACTGGATTTTGTTCCATCCATCCCAAATTTAAGTTGGATGAATGATGAACTTCCCCCTCATCAATCGGGATAATTCCAAAAATGGCTTTCAATAAAGTCGTCTTGCCGATTCCGTTTTCTCCGATCATTGCCGTACACTCGCCTGTGCGGATCGAAAATGAAATGGATTCAAGCAACGGTTTGCCTTCGAGTTCAATTGATAAATCCTTTACCGTCAATAATTCCATGATGCTTCCCCTCTTTCATGCTTCAAAATAAAAAAGCACAGACATCTGCCTGTGCTGAAGAGATAGGAATCATCACAAAAAAAACCTAAAAATATTCAAGGCTCTAAAAATAGACATACGTATCCCAATCACTCAGAACTCAGGCAGAGTCCAGCTATTCGTATAAAATTAACGAAAGTTGTGATTTGAAATAATCATAATGTCGTTTTAGATACCTCCTTCAAATGATAACCATATTTTAGCATGTATTTCTTTTAACATCCATTCAATTTCAAACTTATGTGATAATTCATACTATTGATTAGTTTTATATAGAAATATTAAATAGTTATAATTTAGGATATATATTTTATTTAATTAATATCACCTAAATAGACATTGTTCTCGATTCCTTGAAAAAATCCTATTATTCTTGATCTGATTTCTTTAGGGTACAAGTCAAATTTGTACAGTTCTTTTATTGGAAGCCATTCAACCCCAACCTGATCTTGATCTGGATTAACTCCTATTTTTACATTTGCCCACTCATTGATTTTGCAGTGAAACATAAATTCTATTTGATGAACATGACGGTGTTTTTCTGAGAATTCATGGTTTTTTCCAATATATTCACGCATAAAGATTAAATTCCCAACCTCAACATCTGTGTTTACTTCTTCTACACACTCTCTTTTTAATGCTATTTCAAGTGTCTCACCATGTTCTTGTCCACCACCAGGCAGAATATAAAACTCTTGATCCCCACTCACTTTTTTTATTGTTAATAGATTTTCTTCCTTAATAATAATAGCTTTTACCGAATTCCTAATTTTCAACTGGTACTCCTCCTAAATCGTTTCCTGCTACCCAATTTGAATTTGATAACAAACTTTATTTCGATTATTAATATATGCGTTTTTCTTTTCACGATAATTTTGAACCTACTTCAATTCAATCATTTGATATTCTGATTTTGGTGCGATTTCTTGTTTAAATTGCTCAAAAAAACAAGAAGAAAGACCTTCATGTTTTCGACAGAAAATGAAATAGCATCTCTTTTTCATATTCTTCAATGCCTTTCCTAAAAACACCGAAAGTAGAATATATGTTACAACGCTCTGGCAGAAGAGCACCATTAACCTCATTACATCAATGCCAAAATCGAATTCCCCCCCTGGTGCCATCTCTCCTTCAAGGAAATAATTGTCTTTTGGTATTGGCATTGTAATAGACCCTTTCTTTGTAAATATTAAAACTTCCAATTTTACTTCTTAAAAATGCTCTTTAAAATTGAATAAGGATAGATTAATATTTTTCCTCTTATTAGACTGTAAATAAATCTTGCATGGTCCACCAAATGTTTTAATGAACAAGAAGCAAAAGCTTGATGCCCCTGCATCAAGCTCTTGCTGTATTGTGATGTATCGATTCAATCTTCTCTCGTTCTTCTGCCTTATCCAAATACTCGAAGAATCCAATCTGGTTCCCCCAAGGATCCTTAAATGTCGCCCACCTGACAGGGACTTCATGGCGTGAATGGATGACGAATGGGTTGATTTCTAATGCCTTTTCCATTCTGTCTCGTTCTTCTTCAATATTCTTCACGCCCAATCGAATAGGACCGGATTCATTCGCTGGCTTCAGCCACCTGAAGCCAGCATCCGGGGATAAGTTCCCACTCGACAAAACCGTCATGCGGGATAAAATCTGGCTTTCGATCTAGAAGGGTTTCATACCATTTTTGCCCACGATTGAAATCGGCAACCCTTACTTGTACCGTCATTTCAATAATCATTTGTAATCACCCTCCTTTTACATTCATTCATTTGAAAACTCGACGATTTCAATATGATTGCCAGCCGGGTCCTCGATCATAAAGAATCTCCCTGGAGGACATGGTTGTGGTTCAGCAAACAGTACTTTTGCTCCCAACGACTTTAATCTGTTGAAATCCTCCTCGATATTGTTTGATAGGATGCCCAACAGAACTGAAGGAGTTCCATTACGATGATTATTTACTGTTTCTTCTAACACAATCGGTACAGAGTGATGGACGAGGCTGACGATCTTTTCTCCATAGCGCTTTGATATTTCAAAATCCAAGACATTCGTGTAAAAGTCCATCGCCTTCTTCAAATCATCCACTTTAACCGTAATCACACATACATTATTCAACATTCATAATCCCTCCTCTAATAACCTGATCATATCAATCATTAATCAATTATTTTTCTTCTAGTTTGCTATATTTCTTTCCTATCAAATAATAATTGAGGCAAGTTCACTAAAATTGGCGGATCAGTTGGAAGTGGCGGACGAAGTTTTATATCAACAATCATATCGGTGTATTTATCAACCACAATCGGTGAATCATGCTTTCCGCGGTAAGCTTTTTCCAACAAAAATAAATCTGTTACATTCATTTTCCAAGGAATAGCTGCAGCTAATAGATAGTAGCTGCCTTCAGGAATTCCTGTAAAAGTACAGTTTCTTAACGGTGTTTGCAGAGCTGTTCCCATAACAGGCTTTTGATCTGGAATTGGTCGTGGAAAGAGTCCTATGAAAATCACTCCTTTAAAATCGTTTGGGTGCTGAACTTGACAAGTGATTATAGGAGGACATATGTCTGCGGCATGCATCCGGTCTTCATGTTGCTCATACGATTTGAAAAATTTATGTAATCCCTTGATTCGCGATTGAAATTGTTTAGGCGATTGCCCGACAAATCGTTTAAAGGTTGTGCTGAATGTTCCTTGGCTTCTAAAACCGATAGACATCAAGGTTTTTATCATTGAAGTCGATGGATCTACCAATAGATTCTTTCCTGATTCGATCCGTACGCCACAAATAATGTCGAGGAGAAATACCGGTAACAGATTTAAAAATCCTGGAAAAATGATAGGGGCTGGAGCCAACTTCCAAAGCCATCTCTTCAGTTGTTAATTCTTCATCCAAATTCCTTTTCATCATTTCTATAGCTTTGATGACAATTGCAGTGTGCTCATCCGAATGTGCCATAAATGTGCCCTTTCCAGAAATTCATCTAAATTTTATCGCTCATAATAAGATTATGTTAACTATAAAGTAGTATTACCGTCCGCTTGCTGCATCCTTAGCATGATTCATAGATAGATTGGACTGTGCAAGTAGAATTGCACGCCCAAAAATGAAAAAAACTGGATTCCATCAGCCTTTCAAACCTATAAATGGACTGATTTTACTTAAAATACGACTTGGTATGATTGAAGCGATAAATCCGATTAGAAGCGGAATGACGATGGTTGGCAGAACATATAGAAAATCAATGAATGTGATGTTTCCATATAAGAAGATGATCATAAGAATGGATATGGCCACTCCCAGCCCTCCTCCAATCAAGCCGATGATGATGCCTTCCAAATAGATCAACGTTTTCAATGAAGTTTGTGTCCACCCCACAGCCATCAACATAGAGAATTCCCGTTTCCTTTCCACTACGTTTTGCCAGGTGATCTCAGCAGTCGTTACAATGGCAATGAAACAAGCTATACCCATGGCAATGTAGTGGTTTGTTCCAATTTTCATCACGAGGAACTCCCCCATCCAGGTACTATACATCACGCCCTTTAAACGGAACGTGATAAAGAGGAAAAATGACACTAATGCAGTTGGAAATGCAATGGCCAATATTGAGAGCATATTCCGTTGAAATTTTCCAAGAACCTGATTCAACACCATTTTCACTATGCCGTTTGTTGATATAAAGCGTTTTCCCATTGTCGATACTTCACCCGTTTGAATGGTTTCATAAGGGGTGATTTTTCTAATCAGGCTTCCTGAAATCAAAGATCCTGAATAATAGATTAAGATTACAAACAAACTGGCAATCAAAAGTTTTAGGATGGAGATGGCATGTCCTTGGCCAGCCCAAATGAATGAAATGCCCCATA
This sequence comes from Falsibacillus albus, assembly GCF_003668575.1. NCBI lineage: Bacteria > Bacillati > Bacillota > Bacilli > Caryophanales > Bacillaceae > Falsibacillus > Falsibacillus albus. The sequence goes on from NZ_RCVZ01000010.1 coordinate 70,610, forward strand.
CGAGGAAAAGAGAAACAGCGCTGAGAAGACCGCACTCAATCATTACAAGGCGAAAAAGGTCTTTTGTTTTCCAGCCCAATGAGAGCAAGACAGCGAAATCTTTTTTTCTCGATAATAGAGAGACGTAGTTGGTTGCCAGCACATAGATAATGGCAACTGCAATCACAGTAGCAATAACTCCGGAAAAGCCCATTGAAGTTTCTTTAAAAATCGTATAAGAAGCCCCAAGATGAATCCAAGGCTGTTCGATCCACCCTCCATCATGATCTATTTTTTGAATATGGATCAGGACCGGCTGGGGTGAAGATCCTATTGTCACATCGGCTATTAGTCCTGTTCGTTTTTCAATTTGTCTTGCAACGTCCTCTACTTTCTTTTGGTTTTCATCACTGATCTTCTTGACGCCAGCAACACGAATCCGGATGGCCGAAATCGGTTTTTCTCCTCCCAAAAGCTTTGCTGCTCCCAATGTGGTGATCAACGTGGGCTGTTCAGTCAATAGCCCGACCGGTGTTCCAGATGAAGTAATCGTTACTGGTGGATTTACCGGCTCGTCCTTTCCATTCAACACAAGCTTCGCGCTTGGTGCACGATAGGTCTCCATGGGAAGCTCAGATAAAGGATCCTTTGAAATTTTCAAGTGGGATGGATCGAAGAAACCGAGGACATCATACCGAACCGTTGGCCTCTCTTTAACCGGGATGGCATTGAGCATTCGGAAGGTATTGGACGGAAACCGGGTTGCATCCTTATCATCTAGCTTTTGTTCATTGACTTGAAAGGCATATTTCCAGCGTTCTTTAAACGGGCTCTCTATTTCCTTATAAGAAATTGGATTTGTTTTATAAAACATGACAGAAGACGGTTGAAAGGTCCCGATTGTTTGAAGCTGTTTTTCACCGGTAAATGGATTTGTGTTTTCGGTTTCATTAAAAATGGTGTCCTGCAACTGTTTTCCAGACGCTGTAAAAGAATAAACATTCTTTTCTGATTTCTTTTGATCCAAATAGGCGGTTATGTCATCTTGATTTTGAGATTGCAGTTTTATTATTTGACTTTGAGAAACATCGATTTTATCCACTTTATTCTGAAACATCATTTTTCCGATTGGATTCGGATTGATTAAGACCGGAATGGTAACCTTCCCATTTGAACCAAATGCTTCATCCGCATCGAGATTGAAGTAACGGTTTTGCCCAAACTTGGCCAATGTATCATCAAGGCCGACGAGTTTCGCTTCCTGAACCGGATCAATCCCAACCAATAGCTGAGTGGAATGACTGTACAATCCATTTTCGAGTGGGTTTGATGCCAATCGGGGATTGATAAAATAATCATCACCAACTGTAAAATATGTCGTTGTCTGATAGCTATTGTCCTGTGACATAATATTCGTTTCTTTATAGACTCCAGGTTCCTGAACAACATTCTCGATTTTTTTATTGATCTGGATACCTAGTCCCGTGTAGCCTATCATCGCAATCGGTGCAGCAACATCGATTCCATTCATCCTTTTAATTTCGTCGTATTGGTCAAAACTGATTCCGCCTTGGATATTACTTAAAAAATTCGGCTCAAGCAGTCCATTGTTTGCATCCGATACATGAAGACTTTCAGGCGGCCTTACGACAATATCGTAGGTAGATTTCCATCTTTTTTGCAGTGTATCAACAACCGTTCCTTTATTTGACTCTGAAATATTGAATAAAAAACTGAGGCCACAGCTCATTGTGACCACCCCTATGAGCAAAAGAATAAAAAGTTCTTTTTGTCGGATCCAGCTTTTTAGTATGTAATTCAACATTTCAAACAACCAGCTTTCATCAATAGTCCTTTTTCCTTTTCTTTCTGAATGTACAAATCCTTTCGTGTAATGGTTGATGCAAATGCCACTACCCCGGTTGGACGATCTTTCTTTTTCTTAATTGAGTTTAATGGTTTCGCCATAGCTCCTCCTTCCAATTAAATGCAACAACAATATTCATTGTTAAATTATCCCATAAATATTCGAGTTTGCATATATATTTACTATTTTTGTAAATTAAACTATGCATCACTCATATTTGTTCAATGGTCCCCATCTATTCTCCCCAACAAATGATGTGGATTCGTTTCCCATGTTTCATACGGAATGAAATGTTCAGCTTTCATGGCATCGAGGGTTCTGGATTTCATATGCGGCCGGGTAATATATTCATCAATATTCTCCGAGTTCAGTTTAGTGAAACGCGCTTGCCTGATTTCTTCCGCTTGCAGTGTCAGTTCCCCACCAATCAATTTTGCCCTGAATACAACCGATAAGATTTGCTTTGTCGCATGATAATAAACACCGGTAATGCCGATTGGTGTTATGATGAAACCTGTTTCTTCAAAAACTTCACGGCAGACGGCTATGTCCAATGGTTCCCCCAGTTCAACCTGTCCTCCTGGAGGCTCCCAAGTATCTAATCGATTATGTGTTTTTACCAACAGCGTTTCTCCTATTTTATTCAGTACGAAAGCAGAAACGGCAACGATGTGCTTCGGGGTTTCCTTTATCATGACAAGTCCCTCCTTAAATTGGATGTTTTCTACCTATTCGTTAAAAGGAGCCATACACCTGCAAAATTGAGTAATGAATAAAGGAAAATTTTTCTTTACTTTTAAAAGTAATATAAATTACTATATAAATATAAAAGGAGGTTGAGAACATGAATCAATTAAGAACAATTTTTGATAGTTTGACCTATGAGCATGACTATCACAAACTAATTGAGGAATTTGATAATGCTGCGACATTTGATCAACAGAATGGCGTATTCATGAAATTGAATGATCTCCGGTTCTCCTTCGAAACTGCACTCAATTATGCAAGGCTTCAGCACTTTCGAAATATGCAAGATGAATATTACAGCAGCGAATACCAAAAATTCAGCCAATTCGAGACCACTTATTCAAAGCTCACAGGCGTATTTTACCGATCTTTATTAAAGGCAAAGTTCAGAGATGAACTCGAAAACCTTTATGGAAAACAGCTGTTCAGCTTGGCAAAAATCAAACAAAATTCTTATTCGGAAGACATTGAAGAAGAGCTTCAGAAAGAAAACCGGCTCATTGCCGACTATCAATCCTTGCTTGGCAAATCGGTCATTCAGTATGATAATCAAACGTTTAGCCTATCCTCTATCACACCTTACTTATCATCTTCTGATCGAAACACACGTAGAAAAGCTCACCTTGCGAAGACAGCATTTTTCATGGAACATGAGAATGAATTGGACGATATTCTAGATGAACTCGTCATCACTAGGAATCAGATTGCCGAAAAGTTGGGCATGACCTCCTTTATTCAGCTCGGCTACAATCGAATGAATCGAACGGGCCACACGCCTGAAGACCTCAAGCAATATCGAAAACAAGTTGCGCGCCATGGTATCCCTTTTGTTGCAAAGCTGCGAGACAAACAAGCGAAAAGAATCGGGGTATCCAAATTGAAATATTTCGATGAAAACTGCTTATTCCCTGAAGGGGCACCAGCGCCAAAAGGGTCGCACAAGGATATCTTATCCACCTTTAAGATGATGTTTGATGAACTTGGCCCTGAAACGAAGGATTTTTTCCATGAACTAACATCTAAAAACAATATGGATCTTGCCTTTCGCGAAGGAAAATGGGGTGGAAATTTCGCCACATTTGTTGGAGAAGACAAATCGCCTTTCCTCTTCACCAACTTTCATGGCATATCGAATGATATCCGCGTCTTCACTCATGAAGCCGGCCATGCCTTCCAATTTTTTATGTCCAGGCATTGGAACATCCCGGAATATCTCCTTCCATATGATTCAGCGGAAGTCTTCTCGTTTGCTATGGAACGGATTGCTTGGCCATGGATGAATCAATTTTTCGGAGAGGAAACGGAGAAATATCAATTGGCACACCTTACTACAGCTTTCACTTATATGCCACTTGCAAGTGCCGTTGATGAATTCGAACATTTTTTGTATGAACAACCTCAAGTTTCAACCTCAGACCGTAAAAAGATGTGGCGTGATTTGGAGCAGAAGTATATGCCTGAACGGGACTATGATGGTAATGAATTTTTGAAAAGCGGTACGGGATTCTATGAGATTGCCCATCTCTTTACGACGCCGTTTTATTTCATGGATTATGATCTTGCGCATTACTGTTCTGTGCAGATATGGGCACTCCATCAAAAAAATCCATCCAAAGCCTGGAAAACATATTTGAATATGTGCAGAATTGGAGGAAGCCAGCCCTTCCATGAATTAATCAAGAACGCTGGTTTGTTATCGCCTTTTGAAGAAAACAGCGTAAAAGTGTTATTAAGTGATGTGGAGGAATGGATAGAAACTGCAGGTGACTAAGTAAAAAGGAAGGAGGATTCTCATGCCACCTCCTTCCTTTTTTGGTCGTTCTCATAACACTTACAGAATTTCCTTTAACCAGTTTCCTTACTTTCAATCTATTGTCTTTTCTAATCACTGGATTTAAAATCATCAGAAGAACGACTGCACCACCGAAAATGGCGATGCCCAGAAATAAATGATGGATGCTGAAGTGGACAAGCAATGTACCGGTAAGCAACAGTGAAACGGGTTTGCTTGACTCAAGCAGCACTCTCATTGTACTTTGTGATCTTCCCAACAGCTCCCTTGGCACCTTCACCAAGAATAGGGATTGCAATGCGATGCTTGCCAATGGGCTTCCTATCCCTGCAAGAGCAATTAAAATCAACACTTCAACAAAGTTATCACAAAAAGCTAAAATACCAAATGCTCCAAGCATTAAACAAAGCCCAGTTATCATAGGTACAATTTTTCTGAACTTGCTAAAAAGATTAATTGTAATCGATCCAATAAAAATGCCGATAAAAAACGCGATCTCAACCATGGCCAATTGGGAGGCATTATCCACAAATAACGGGAATATTACTGCGACCGGTGCGAGCATAAAGTTGATCAGAATTAAATAAATGATCATCCCCCGTATAATAGGGACGGTAATGATGGTTTTTAGTCCGGTCTTTAAATCATGGCTAAAGCTTTTCTTGTTTAATTTATTTGATGGCTTTTCCACTAAGCTTTTCTCTTTTATGAATAAAATAAAAAAGAAAGACACAAAAAATGAAAAGGCATTGAATAGAAAGGCGGTTGGGACACTAAATACGAGCAACACACCTGCCAATGCAGGCGACGCCAGCCCCACCACTGTTTGAATAGTAGACGAAAGGCTTTGAGCCCTTGTCATTAAATGGTCGGGTACAATGGTTCTGATGGCAACTGATTTAGCAGGCGAGAAAAAAGCATCGAACGATGATGCAACCGCTGCGGCAGCGATGAGCATCCATGGAAGAAGCATATTCAGCCAAAAAAGAATCACAATAGCCAATACCACAAGACCGCGAAAAATATCTGCCATCATCATGAACCTTTTTTGATTTCCTCGATCTACAAGCACACCTGCAAAAATACCAAAGATAATGGTTGGTATCACTTCCGCTGTCAACACAAGTGACATGAACAAAGCAGAACCAGACAATAATTTCATTGCCCAGATGAGGGATAAGGCATAGACGCCATCTCCCAAAGTGGATACAAATTGACCGGCAATGAGCAATCGGTAATGTTTGATCGCAATCAAATTTTTAAAGCTGTCTTTATTTTCTTCATTCACTTCCGCTTGCACTGTTGCTTCAGTCATAATTTACCCCTATCATCATATTTTATAGAAAATTTAAAATTATCATTACATAAAATACTACAATTAAATAAATTTACAGTAAAGGAATTTTTATACATTTTTGGCTGAGGATATTTGATATTAAAAAAACTCAGGGGAAAACCCTGAGCTGTCAATCTATATCTCAATGAACCAAGTCTAACCGACTGCCTTTTCGGAAAATTGACTGTTGTAAAGATCTGCATAAAATCCATTTTGATCCAATAATTCATCGTGTGTCCCCTGCTCGATCACGGCCCCCTGGTCCATGACAAGGATAAGGTCAGCGTCCTTGATAGTGGAAAGCCTGTGTGCGATGACAAAACTAGTTCTTCCTTCCATCAAACGGTTCATCGCCTTCTGGATAAAGATTTCCGTACGCGTATCGACACTTGATGTGGCTTCATCAAGAATCATAATCGGTGGATCGGCTAAGATGGCCCTGGCAATGGTCAAAAGCTGCTTCTGGCCTTGTGAGATATTCGAAGCTTCCTCGTTGAGGACAGTCTCATAGCCATCTGGCAGCGTCCGGATAAAATGATCGGCATGTGCGGTACGCGCCGCATCCGTGACTTCTTCATCGGCAGCCCCGGTTTTCCCATATGCTAAATTCTCTCTGATGGTTCCGTTGAATAACCATGTATCCTGAAGGACCATCCCGAAATTTTTTCGAAGATCTTCCCTGGACATTTCACGCGTATCAAATCCGTCGATAAGGATCCTACCACCTCTCAACTCATAGAAACGCATCAGTAGATTGATGAGCGTCGTTTTCCCTGCGCCTGTCGGGCCGACAATGGCCACGGTCTGCCCTGGCTTCACATGGATATTCATATCGTTGATCAATAATTCTTCTCCATAGCCAAAATCCACATGTTCGAAGTCGACTGCTCCTTTTGCTCTTGTAACACTCACTTCGGTCACATCTTTCACTTCTTCCTCTTCATCAAGCAGCTCAAAGACGCGTTCCGCTGCGGCTACCGTCGATTGGATGATGTTAGCGATATTGGCAGTCTGTGTGATCGGCTGCGTGAATTGTCGTGTATATGTGATGAAGGCTTGGATGTCACCGATGGATATTGCACGTTTTGTAACGAGTATCCCTCCGACGACACTGATCAGCACATAGCTGATATTTCCGATGAACATCATCATCGGCATGATGATTCCTGATATGAATTGCGCCTTGCTTCCTGCTTCATATAATTCTTCATTCACCCTATCAAACTCGGCACCGGCTTTTTTCTCATGTCCGAACGCCTTCACGACTTGATGTCCCGTATACATTTCCTCAATATGTCCATTCAATTGGCCAAGCGTCCGCTGCTGGTCGGCAAAATGCTTTTGCGAGCGTTTTAATATCGGGCGGATGCCGAACATGGATAGCGGCAGACTTACTATCGAAATGAGCGTCAAAAGCGGACTGATTGTCAGCATCATAATGATGATCCCGATGATGGTGACAATCGATGTGATGAATTGGGTCAAACTTTGCTGCAAAGTTGTTCCAATCGTATCGATATCATTGGACATTCGGCTAAGTGTATCTCCGTGGGAATGTCCGTCAAAGTATTTCAGCAGGAGCTTCTCGAGCTTCTTATTGACATCTTCCCTTAGATCATACACTGTTCGTTGAGCGACAGTTGACATTAAATATTGTTGGACATACGTAAACAAACTACTCAAAACATACAATCCTGCAAGGGTTAGTAGGATTCTTCCGATGCCTGCAAAGTCAATTCCCGCACCAGGCACCCCCATGAATTTCCCGTAGGCTCCTTCGAATAATTTCGTAATCGCCGTGCCCATGATTTTTGGACCTGCAATCATAAACACGGTGCTCAGGATGGCTGCGGCAAAAACAGCGATCAATCGACTCTGGCGAGGTTTTAAGTACATCAAAAGTCTCTTTAAGGTACCTTTAAAGTCCTTCGCCTTCTGCCCCATCATCATCATGTTGCCGCCGCCGGGACCATGTCCCATCTGCATACCCCTTTGAGGTCTTCTTTGATTACTCATGCGATTTCCTCCTCTGACAGCTGCGATTCAACAATCTCGCGATATACGGCATTGTTTTCCAATAATTCCTTATGCGTCCCGATGCCTGCAACTTCCCCTTGTTCAAGCACAATGATGCGATCTGCATCAACAACGGTACTTACACGCTGAGCTACAATCAGCACCGTTGCCTCCTTTGTTTCCTCCTGTAATGCGGCACGGAGCTTAGCATCCGTTTTATAATCCAATGCTGAAAAGCTGTCGTCAAAGATGTAAAGATCGGGCTTGCGGACAAGCGCACGCGCGATTGACAATCGCTGCTTTTGTCCCCCGGATAAATTGCTTCCTCCCTGCTCGATCTCGGATTCATAGCCATCCTTCATGCGGTTGATGAATTCTTCCGCCTGCGCGATGCTTGCTGCCTGTTCGATTTCCGCATGAGAGGCATTTTCCTTTCCAAAGCGAATGTTATCTGCGATTGTCCCTGTGAAAAGCAGTGCCTTTTGCGGGACAAAGCCGATTCTTGAACGAAGATCATCCTGCGAAGCATCCCGAATGTCGACCCCATTTACAAGAATAGATCCACTTGATATGTCGTAGAATCGTGGAATCAAATTAACGAGGGTCGATTTCCCTGATCCCGTCCCTCCAATGATCGCTGTTACTTCACCAGGATTTGCTGAGAAGCTGATATCGGTCAGCGCAGGCGCCTCTGCACCCGGATAGCTGAAGGTGACATGGTCGAACTGCAGCGTCCCCTTCTCTTGATCTGCTTCCATAGTACCTTCATCAAAAAAGGAGGGCTTCATATCCATTACTTCATTGATGCGTTTTGCCGAAACAGCCGCGCGCGGCACCATGACAAACATCATCGATGCCATCACAAGTGCGAACATGATTTGCATCACGTATTGAATGAACGCCATCAGATCACCTATCTGCATGCCGCCATTGTCAATGCGGATACCTCCGAACCAAATGACCGCAACGACTGTCAAATTCATGACAAGCATCATGATCGGCATCATGAATGCCATGATTTTATTTACCTTTATTGAAACATCCGTCAATTTTTCATTTGCCTTTTGAAGCCGTTTCTTCTCTTCCTCTTCCCGGTTGAAGGCACGGATGACCCTTACCCCTGTCAAATTCTCCCGAAGGACGAGATTGAGTTTATCCAATCGTTTTTGCACCGTTTGAAAGAGTGGAATTCCTTTGTACAGAATCAATAGAATTGATCCGATCAGAACCGGCATAGTGACGACGATGACAAGAGAAAGCTTTGCATCCTTCGAAACGGCCATGATGATCCCGCCTATCAGCATGATCGGGGCGCTGACTACCATCCTCAGCATCATGATCACCACCTGCTGCACTTGGGTGATATCGTTCGTCGTCCTTGTAATCAATGAAGCAGTACCGACTTCATCAAATTCCTGCAAGGTGAATTTTTCCACATGATAGAACACTTTGCGGCGGACATCACGCCCCAACCCCATTGCTGATTTGGAAGAATAATAGCTGGCAACGATCGAAGCCAATCCGCCTATTGCGGAAACGAGCAGCATCCAGCCGCCTATTTTCCATATGTATGGTGTATTTCCTTTCACAACACCATTATCGATGATGTCTGACATCAACGTCGGTAAATACAGCGTAGACATTGATTGGATAAAGATGAATACCAAAACGGCAGTGACACTCCATTTGTAGACTGATAAATTTTTCAATAACTTAATCATTCGCCTGATCCCCTTGTTCTTTCAATTGAGATTCCATGAAATCAATGATTTTCATATGTGAATTCAGCAGTTGTTCAAATTCTATATCCGTAAAGACTGTCATCGCAGATTCAAATATGTCATGGACGCTTCCTTCCTGCTGATGGATCGTCTTAAAGAAGTTTTCTCCCATTTCACTAAGAGACAATTGCACTTCCCTGCGATTTTCTTCCATTTGCTGCCGGTGAAGCCATCCACCCTGTACCAGGCCCTCAACGGCTTGGCTTAATGTACTTTTTGGAAGAAATGTTTTTTCCCTTAAGGCTTTCTGAGAGATGACTTTTAATGGGGCGATCGTCATTAAAATGGAATATTGCGGAACGGATAATCCATTTTCCACTGCTGTCTTCTGAACGATGTGCATCAAATTTTTCTGGACCCGCCAAAATGAACGAAGCAGTTTGACCGATCGTTTGATTGTCGGATTTTCCTTTTGCATGAATTTTTCCCTCCTCCAAAACAGAACGGTTCGTAATGGAACGGTTCGATAATGATTGATTCCAATTTACACCTTTCCCATTCGCCAGTCAATGAAAAATCATCGACAATATTCTAGAGGAATAAGTAAATAAATAGTGAAATTGGAATGTTCCTCAACCTGTTCCGATAATCACCAATGTATATCTTGAAATACTTATGCTACTTTAAAGAAGTGAACAAAAAGCATTTCCTAGTCGAAAGGTCAGACACCTATGAAACCTGCAAAAAATTCAATAAACCAACTTTTAAATAGAAAACAAACAAAACAAATATATATCCCCATCATTACAAAGTTTTTTATCAGCCACGCATTCGCTTTTTTATGGATGTGCCTTTCCATCTATTTGTCCATGCCATGGCTAAAGAACTTTTCAGCTGTTGTATCTTTCCCCTTGGCTTTTCTTATTATCGGAGGAATTTCCTATATCCCCGGTTATATGAATGCTTTTTTGGTCATCAGCCTTATCTTGGATAGACAGCCGGTGTTTAAAGAAGAATCTCCTGATGATGGAATTACCATTTTGATCGCCGCACACAATGAAGAGGGAAAAATTTATCAAACCTTGAATTATCTCAATCAGCAAGACTATGAAGGCCCCATTCATGTCTTTGTCATCGATAACGCTTCAACCGATCGTACAATACAAGAAGTGCTTCGGGCTAAAAGGCAGCTCTCACTTGAGATGGAACTGCTACATGAGGAAAAAACCGGGAAATTCCATGCATTAAACCACGCATTATCATTCGTGAAGACGCAATATGTAGTGACCATTGATGCAGATACCCTCCTCCATCCTTCTTCATTACGTTATTTAGTTGCAAGAATGAAATCCAGTCCTGATGATGTATGTGCAGTAGCAGGATCAGTCCTTGCCAAGAACAGCAGAGAAAATCTCTGGACCAAAATCCAGGAATGGGATTACTTTTTAGGCATTGCCTCCATTAAACGGCTGCAAGGTCTGTACCAAGGAACATTGGTTGCCCAAGGAGCATACAGCCTGTATAAGACGGAAGCCATCCATTCAGTCGGCGGGTGGCCGGATGCCATTGGAGAGGACATCGTCCTGACTTGGCGCCTCCTTCAAAATAATTGGAAAGTATACTTTGAACCGCTTGCAGTCTCATTTACAGAGGTGCCAAGTACGTTTAAGCATTTCGTCCGCCAACGGGCAAGATGGGCAAGGGGGATGATAGAAGGGCTATTGGATATTAGGCCATGGCACCAGCCACAGCCTTATGTCAAAAATTTGACTGGAATAAATCTGCTCATGCCTTATTTAGACATCACTTATACTTTTTGCTGGATCCCAGGTCTATTCCTCGCTTTTTTTGGCATCTATTGGATCGTTGGCCCGATGACATTGTTTGTCCTTCCGTTGACATTGATAAGTTATTCGATTCTATATTTCTATCAAAAAAACTATGTCTTTAAGCCTCTTCACCTAAAAGTGAGAAAAAATTGGATTGGTTTTGCCTTGTTTGTCATCGGTTATCAGATGATCATGTCGCCAGTTTCCGTATACGGTTATTTCCAAGAGGTATTCCGGCTTAACCGGAATTGGAAATAGTTGAGGCTGGGACAAAAGTGTTTTAATCGAAGAAAATCCCGAACTATAATTCGAAATCTTACCTTAGACTTCGGATTCGTTCGGGTTTTTCTTGTTAAGGCATGTTTATTAGTTTTTGATACAT